>NZ_JBFTMK010000287.1:0-8293 GCF_056396965.1 Pseudomonas sp. 05N434 | reverse complement strand
CCCATAACCGCCATCAACGTATAGAGTACGTATAAAACGATCCGTGCTGAGGAGGCTTCTCCGGGGGCAAGCCATCTATTGAACAAAACCAGCACCGCTATCCCGACAATAAAACTACCCACGGCACCTGCCAGGTTGGCGAGCCATAGATTCACAGCTCCGCGGTTCTTCACCACCCAAATCCACATCCCCACTGTCGCAGCGAGGAACACCAATACGCCAATTAGCAGCATTCAATCCTTTTCCTTGTTCGCAATAACCCTGAAACCGCCATTGGTCATCTTTGATGAGATGAGGTGATGGCAACACGATATCAAACGGATGGGATTATGCCGAAGGATGTTGCTGACTGATGTGGATTTTGGCTGCGTTTGGCTCCGTCACTCATTTGAATATAGGGTCGACGTTAAAAACGCTGGAACGCTCCCTTGGCCCGTCTCAACAGGCCAAGGGATCTGTAAACCTAAGCCTCCCAGCCCGCGCCACTAACCGCCGCCTGCGCCAGCGGGTGCAAGTCTGCTCCCTGATGCGTCGTCTGCCAGGCCAGYAACTCCTTGCGCATGCCGGGCGTCCAGTACATCTGCAGATGATTGCGCACACCGAGCACGGCCTGTTGTACTCATCGGCGTACCTCGGCTTTTGTCCCGGCGCTACGTTCATGGCGACGTTCGTTGAGCAGGCGTTGTTGTTCGTCGCTGAATGCCTGATAGCGTTTTTGCCACTCGGAAGGGTGATAGACGCGGCTGACCTCCACGGCGGTGACCTTGTACTCCGGACAGTTGGTCGCCCAGTCGGAGTTGTCGGTGGTGATCACGTTGGCACCCGACTCAGGGAAGTGGAAGGTGGTGTACACCACGCCCGGGGCAACCCGTTCGGTGACTCGTGCCCGCAGTACGGTCTGGCCGGCGCGGCTGCCGATGCCGACCCAATCGCCTTCGTTGATCCCACGGCTCTCGGCGTCGGTCGGGTGGATTTCCAGGCGGTCTTCGTCGTGCCAGGCGACGTTTTCAGTACGCCGGGTCTGGGCGCCGACGTTGTACTGGCTGAGGATGCGTCCGGTGGTCAGCAGCAGCGGATAGCGACTGTTGACCTTTTCCTCGGTCGGCACGTAGCCGGTGAGCATGAAGCGCCCCTTGCCACGCACGAATTCCTCAATGTGCATGGTTGGGGTGCCGTCCGGTGCCGCGGCGTTGCACGGCCATTGCAGGCTGCCGTGACTATCCAGTGCGGCGTAGCTGACGTTGGTGAAGGTCGGCGTCAGGCTGGCGATTTCATCCATGATTTCCGACGGATGCTTGTAGTTCATCGGATAGCCCAGGGCGTTAGCCAGAGCCACGGTGCCTTCCCAGTCGGCCTTGCCGCCCAGAGGCTCCATGACCTTGCGTACCCGGGAGATGCGCCGTTCGGCGTTGGTGAAGGTGCCGTCTTTTTCCAGGAACGRGGCGCCCGGCAGGAACACATGAGCGAACTTGGCGGTTTCGTTGAGGAAAATGTCCTGCACCACGATGCATTCCATGGCCGACAGCGCCGCGGTGACGTGTTGGGTGTTGGGGTCGCTCTGGGCGATGTCTTCGCCCTGGCAGTACAGGCCCTTGAAGCTGCCGGCCAGTGCAGACTCGAACATGTTGGGAATGCGCAGGCCCGGATCGGGTTGCAGGGTGACGTTCCAGGCCTGTTCGAACTGCGTCCGTACCACCTCGTTGGAGACGTGACGGTAACCGGGCAGTTCGTGGGGGAAGGAGCCCATGTCGCAGGAGCCCTGAACGTTGTTCTGCCCACGTAACGGGTTCACGCCCACACCTTCGCGACCGATGTTGCCGGTGGCCATGGCCAGGTTGGCAATGCCCATGACCGCGGTACTGCCCTGGCTGTGCTCGGTGACGCCCAGGCCGTAGTTTTCCGCTCGGCTGACGAACTCTTTCCAGTGGGCGAAATCGTTGCCTTCGCAACGAGCGTCGATAAAGGCCTGGTTGAGCAAGCCTTCGGTGACGATGACGTGGGCCAGGGCGTTGAGCATGGCGACGTTGGTGCCCGGACGCAGGGCCAGGTGCAGTTCGGCGCGGGCATGCACCGTGTCCACCAGGTCAATACGGCGTGGGTCGATGACGATCAGTCGCGCGCCTTCACGCAGGCGGCGCTTGAGCTGGGAGGCGAACACCGGGTGAGCGTCGCTGGGGTTGGCACCCATCACCAGGATCACGTCAGCCTGCATCACCGAGTCGAAACTCTGTGTGCCGGCGGACTCGCCCAGGGTTTGTTTCAGGCCATAGCCGGTCGGTGAGTGGCAGACCCGCGCACAGGTGTCGACGTTGTTGTTGCCGAACGCGGCGCGCACCAGTTTTTGCACCAGGTAGGTTTCTTCGTTGGTGCAACGGCTGGAGGTGATGCCACCAATGGAATCGCGGCCGTATTTTTGCTGCAACCGGCGGAATTCGCTGGCGGCGTAAGTCACCGCTTCATCCCAGCTGACTTYCTGCCAAGGGTCGTTAATGGACTTGCGGATCATCGGCTTGGTGATGCGATCCGGGTGAGTCGCGTAGCCCCAGGCAAAGCGCCCCTTGACGCAGGAGTGGCCGTGGTTGGCCTGGCCGTTCTTGTCCGGAACCATGCGCACCAGCTGGTCGCCTTTCATCTCGGCGCGGAACGAACAGCCCACGCCGCAATAGGCGCAGGTGGTGATCACACTGTGTTCGGGTTGACCCAGTTCGACCACACTTTTTTCCATCAGCGTCGCGGTCGGGCAGGCTTGCACACAGGCGCCGCACGACACGCATTCCGAGTCGAGGAAGTCCTCGCCACCGGCGGCCGCGACCCGGGATTCGAACCCGCGCCCGGTAATGGTCAGGGCAAACGTACCCTGGGTTTCTTCGCAGGCGCGCACGCAGCGGTTGCAGACGATGCACTTGCTCGGGTCGTAGTCGAAGTACGGGTTGGACGTGTCCTTCACGTCGTCCAGATGGTTCTCGCCCTCATAGCCGTAACGCACTTCCCGCAGGCCGACCTGGCCGGCGACGGTTTGCAGCTCGCAGTTGCCGTTGGCCGAGCAGGTCAGGCAATCCAGCGGGTGATCGGAGATGTACAGCTCCATGACGTTGCGGCGCAAGGTCGCGAGCTTCGGCGTCTGGGTGTGCACGGTCATGCCTTCGCTGACCGGCGTGGTGCAGGATGCGGGGTAGCCGCGCATGCCGTCGATCTCCACCAGACACATGCGGCAGGAGCCAAAGGCTTCCAGGCTGTCGGTGGCGCACAGTTTGGGAATGGTGGTGCCCAGCATCGCCGCAGCGCGCATCACCGAGGTGCCTTCGGGCACGCTGATGCTTTGGCCGTCGATGTTCAGGGTGACTTGCACCTGGCTTTCGCGGGCCGGGGTACCCAGATCCATATCGGTTTTCGGGTCGAATACAGTGATCATTGCTCGGCCTCCGAGGCTTGCAGACCGAAGTCGGCGRGGAAGTGCTTGAGGGCGCTGACGACCGGATAGGAGGTCATGCCACCCAACGCGCACAGCGAACCGTATTGCATTGTGTCGCACAGGTCCTTGAGGATAATCGCCTGCTCATCGCGACCGTTCTGGTCAGGCGCAGCGAGCAGGCGGTCGATCACCTCAACGCCCCGGGTCGAGCCGATACGGCACGGCGTGCATTTGCCACAGGATTCTTCGGCGCAGAACTGCATGGCGAAGCGCGCCATGTGGGCCATGTCCAGGCTGTCGTCAGCCACCACCACACCACCGTGACCGAGCATCGCGCCCATGGCGGCGAAGGCTTCGTAATCCAGCGGCGTATCGAATTGCGACGGCGGCACCCAGGCGCCGAGAGGGCCGCCAACCTGCGCGGCCTTCAGCGGCCGGCCACTGGCGGTCCCGCCGCCGTAGTCTTCCACCAATTCCCGCAGGGTCAGGCCAAAGGCCCGCTCCACCAAACCGCCATGACGAATATTGCCCGCCAGCTGGAAGGGCATGGTGCCCAGGGAACGGCCCATGCCGTAATCGCGATAGAACGGCGCGCCCTTGGCCATAATCATGGGCACCGAGGCCAGCGTCAGCACGTTGTGCACCAGGGTCGGCAGGCCGAACAGGCCCTGCAAGGCCGGGATCGGCGGCTTGGCGCGGACGATCCCGCGCTTGCCTTCGAGGGAGTCCAGCAGTGCGGTTTCCTCACCGCAGATGTAAGCGCCGGCACCGACCCGCACTTCCATGTCGAAGGCCAATCCGCTGCCGCCGACATTGGCGCCGAGGTAACCGGCGGCCCGGGCGATGTCCAGCGCCTCGCGCAGGGTGGCCACGGCCTGTGGATATTCCGAGCGCACATAGATGTAGCCGTAGCTGGCGCCGACGGTGATGCCGGCAATAGCCATGCCTTCGATCAGCAGGAAGGGGTCGCCTTCCATCAACATACGGTCGGCGAAGGTGCCGGAGTCGCCTTCGTCGGCGTTGCACACAATGTATTTCTGCGTCGCTTGGGTAGCGCGCACCGTGCGCCATTTGATCCCGGCCGGGAAAGCCGCGCCGCCACGGCCACGCAGGCCCGAATCGAATACTGCAGTCGCAGTCTGCTCGCCGCCCAGAGCGATGGCCTGGGTCAAGCCCTCGAAACCGCCGTGAGCCCGGTAATCCTCCAACGACAGCGGCCGGGTAATGCCGGCGCGGGCGAACAGCAGGCGTTGTTGGGTTTTCAGATAAGACAACTCCTCCACCAGCCCCAAGGCCAGCGGATGAGCGGACGGCTCGCCTTGCAGYGCATCGAGCACGGACGGCACATCGGCAGCGGTCAGCGGGCCGAAGCCGATACGACCTTGCGGGCTGTCCATTTCCAGTAGCGGTTCCAGCCAGTACAGGCCGCGCGAGCTGGTGCGTTGCAAGTCCAGCGGCAGACCGCGCTCCTGGGCCAGAGTGGCCAGGGCCACGGCCACCTCATCGGCGCCTACGGCACGGGCAAGAGAATCACAGGGCAGATAAAGCGTCGGCATCATGCGTCCTCCTGGCAAGCGTTGAGCAGGGCATCCAGGCGTTCGGCAGTGAGCCGCGCATGCACCTGACCATCCAGCTCCAGGGCAGGCGAGCAGGCGCAGGCGCCGAGGCAATACACCGGGCGCAGACTGATGTTGCCGTCGGCACTGCTGCCGTGGTCGTCCAGTTGCAGGCGGTCGYGCAATTGCGCCGCGAGCTGCTCGGCGCCGCGGCTCTGGCAGGACTCGGCCCGGCACAGACGCAGGATATGTCGGGCAGGAGGCGCGGTACGGAAGTCATGGTAGAAGCTGATCACCCCGCGAACCTCGGCCTGACTCAGGTTGAGGGCATGGGCAATCTCGGGAACGGCGGCATCGGGGATATAACCGATGCCCTCCTGAATTTCATGAAGGATCGGCAACAATGCGCCGGGCAAACCCTTGTGGCGCTCCAGCAGGCTGTTGACCATAGGCAGGTGCAACATCTCATCAGACATACAGCATTCCTCACGGTCACGGACAAACCAGGCGGTTGTCGGTCGTCCGAAAGTGTCGGCTGCGGCATTCACACCACGTCACGGTTTCGTGGCATTTTCAGACCGTTGGCCAGGGCACCCTGAGTGGGCATCTTGTTGTGCCCGGCGCGGTCTTTGCCGCACCTCTTCAGGCATATCACGCAGCTTGCCACGCCGCCTTTGAATCATCCGCACCAAAGCGACGTGTTCGGTTCTGCCTACGACTATCCATTAAGTCTAGATGAGCGTGGCGTGGGGCGCTCACGCACTGGCTCAATGCTTTGAGGGCTTGTCGATGGAGGATGTATAGCAAGCATTACTGGTGAGAAACAGCATCAGATCCGTGGGGGATTTCAGGGAGCAGATGCGTCTGATTGATCGGTTATTGGCCACCTCCGATGACGGAGATAATATCCCTACCGCTATTTCGGAATGGCCTGACAACAATCCGCAGCACTCTGTTTTAGGCTGCTCACAAGCATCCCAATCGCGCCCGATCCTCTGGTGCTGGCTTAGTCCGGCATTACGTTCGGGCCTTCTTGTTTCTGGAACATGGAAGTTGTCTAGCCCAGCCCCTCCGAAGCCGTTCCGTACATACGCTGATTTGGTTGCGTTGCTGGCCAGCAGGGGTATGGAAATCCATGACCCGTCTCGTGCAGAACGCAAGCTCGCGCAGCTAGGGTATTACCGTCTCAGCGGTTACTGGTACCCGGCGCGAGAGTTCAAGATGAACGGCCTGCAGCAAGACGTCTGCTCGGTTACGGGCAAGCCTTTTCGTCTCGACACTTTCCAGGTCGCCACCTCTTTCGACACGATCGTAGACCTTTACAGGTTCGATAAACGATTGCGAATGCTGATGCTGGATGCAGTCGAGCGCCTGGAGGTTAACCTCAAGACGGTGATGGCTCACGAGGTTGGATATCACGACCCGATGGCCTACGCCAATGTGAAATTCATTCTGCACAAATGGACTCAACCGTACACGGACCGCCGTGGCAATACGCGAAACAAGTGGACAGAGTGGAGTGTGAAGCAACAGTCGCACATTGCACGGAGTAAAGAGGACTGTATTCATTGGCACTTGCGAGCCGGTAAGTCCATTCCCGTATGGGTCGCGGTGGAGGCATGGGATTTCGGGGATCTCTCGGAGTTTTTCGAGCTGCTCAATAGCAAGTATTAAAATCTCATACTCACGCGCCTCGGCTTGAACAACGCCAAGATGCTCAGTCGATGGATGCAGCAAACCAGCCATTTGCGCAACCGCTGTGCGCACCATACGCGTATCTGGAATCAGGCTTCGCCCAACCCGTTAGCGGTCCACGCCGCCCCGTATTTTCAGACGTTGGGGCTGGATCAATATGCGCTCAAGCGGCTGTACGGATTAGTCGCGGTCATTTGGTTTCTGCTGCAGAGAATTGCACCAGCTTCGACCTGGATCCGCGAAGTTGCGGATCTGATAGACACCAAGCCTTCTATGCCGGGCTGCACTTTCAAAGCGATGGGGTTCCCGGATGAAACAGGGTTCCCTCGGAAACTGTTCGGGATTTAGCTGGCTTCTGGGGAAAAGGGGGCAGATTTATTATTGGATAAGACGTGGCGACCAACTCGGTCCGGCTACCGAGCGCTACCGCTTTTTGGGTCGCCCAACCTTAATTTATTGAATGTCTTTCAAATAATCCTTGAGCGCAACGAGCGGGACATCAAGCTGCTCAATCGTCTGAATCCCGGCAAATTCAACCGCCAACCTCTGCAACTCCCGCCCCAACGGCTTATCCACACCACCGATGGCTTCCAGCGCCAATCCCACACACTCATCCACTTTCAACTGAATCGCCTCAACATCCCCCCGACGTACCAGCAACTCAAACACATCCCGCTGGTAATCACCCATGACCAGATCGTCACGCAAAATCGGACTTGAATCTTCCGTCTCGTAAGCCAGTTTGAGAGAGAAGAGGGCAACAGTTTCCAGCTGCAATTCCATGAGGGAATCCTTGTGAAATGTTCCGCCGGTGCGGGACGTGCGTAAGAGAAGCAAGATCAAAAGATCGCAACCTTCGGCGGCCCCTACACGACAGCGGTGCGGGCAATGGCTTTTCTACAGACGAAAAAAAAGGCCTTGCAAAGCAAGACCTTTCTTAATTTTGGTGCCCGAGGGAGACTGTAGTGTTCCAGTAAACTCAAGGCCTCCAGAGAGGTTTGCTATCTTGGGATACATGCAGGGATACATGATCGCGTGTGCTGGCCTAGTATGAATAATCTATGCGGCACCATGCAATCCATTTGAGAGCCGGGCGTCGTTTGGCCCAAACTCCGCTCTGCGCTTTGCACTGCTGGCCCCCTTCATTGGTGTGCAGGCAGTTTTGACGGGCTGAAGCCATTTGAATTGATTTATCCCGGTTTTATTGGGTTTTTCTGCAAGAGAAAATTTTAAGGATACAGCGGGGATACACAGTGAGCGGTAACCCTCACAGGACGCACGAATGAATCCTGCGTCCTGACTCAATAAAGCAGCAATGCAAAGCAACGAAATACCCTGCGAGCTTAGGCCTTCTTGCCGTTGACCATGATCCTGTAGCTACGCCGGTAAGTGGGTTCTCTCGGGCGGGCATTAAGGACCGACTGAGTATAGACAGCTGACAATGGGGAAGACCTCTTTAAAACGATGACGGCTTCCCAAAGTTAGGAAAGTAAAGGTAAAGTGAGTTCTATCGCAAAAAATAATTACCTCAGACGGACGCAGACATGGAACTCAGTGTACTAGGCACGGCACAAGACTTACGAACATCAACGCCTGTGATTTATGCTCAATGCGATATACCGAATTATAT
>NZ_JBFTMK010000286.1:0-6411 GCF_056396965.1 Pseudomonas sp. 05N434 | reverse complement strand
GGTCATCATGACTTCGATCTGGCCAGGCAGGCTTTTGGCGTAGAAGTTGAAGGCGTCCTGGCAGTCGCCGTTGAAGATCAGGTAGGGGGTGATTTTCATGTTCTGCTCCCGGTGATGGAGTGGGGCACATTGGTTGGACGTTCAGGTTCGTCTTCCAATCCCGATAGGCGTTGACTCCTCATAGCAAAGCGCTAAAACGTGGTGAGCGACGATACTTTTTTAGATGTTTTTCCTATGGGCGAGGCGAGGCTTATCACCTCATATCCACGTAAAGCGGGCGTCGCTCATTCCCCATACAGTATGACCTGCAGCGCCCCTTTACATCCRCCACCGAGTCCATCGCCCATGCCTGTCCTTACCCGTTTCGCCTCTTTGCTCGACCAGGCGAGGCGTGCCTTGTTGCTGGTCTGGGGTACGTCCCGCGGGCTGTTTCTGGGGTTGGTGCTGGCGACGCTGATCGCTGGTGTGCTGCCGGCACTGGCAGCCTGGTTGGGGCAGCGGATTGTCGACGCGGTAGTGACCGCGATGCAGTTGCACGCGCAACAGGGCAGCGCACCGTTGTGGCCGGTTGTGCGCTATGTGCTGTTTGAAGCGGGTGTGCTTGCGTTGCTGTCCGGGACGCAGCGCGCGCTGTCGGTGCAGCAGTCGCTGTTGCGGGTGCAGTTGGGGCAGAAGGTCAACACGATGATTCTGGAGAAGGCCCAGACGTTATCGTTGGTGCAGTTCGAGAACTCCGAGTTCTACGACAAGCTGGTTCGGGTGCGGCGCGAGGCATCGACCCGGCCATTGGCGCTGGTGATGAAGTCGCTGGGGCTGATCCAGAACCTGATCGTGTTGATCAGCTTTGGCGTGTTGCTGGTGCATTTTTCGCCCTGGGCGCTGGTACTGCTGGTGGTCGGGGCATTGCCGGTGTTCTTTGCTGAAGCGCACTTTTCCGGGGATGCCTTTCGGCTGTTCACGCGCCGGGCGCCGGAGAGTCGGCAGCAGAACTACATCGAGACACTGCTCTCCCATGAGGGCTACATCAAAGAGGTGAAGCTGTTTGGCTTCGCGCCGCTGTTGTTGCAGCGTTATCGGGACACGTTTGCTTGTCTCTACGCCGAAGACCGGCGCCTGACGTTGCGTCGCGATGGCTGGGGATTTGTGCTGGGACTGCTGGGCACCGCGGCGTTTTATCTGGCCTATGCGTGGGTTGTGGTCGATACCGTTCACGGCAGCATCAGCCTCGGGCAAATGACCATGTACCTGGTGCTGTTCAAGCAGGGGCAGACGGCGGTGAGCAGCAGCTTGAGCGCGATCAGCGGTCTCTATGAGGATGGTCTTTACCTGTCGAGCCTCTATGAGTATCTGGCCGAACCGGTGGTGGCCGATGCCGGAAGCCTTACAGTGGGTGCGGTGCCCGGCGATGGGTTGCGTTTCGAGAGTGTCGGTTTCCGTTATCCGGGGGCGAGCCGCGCTGCTTTGCAGGGCATCGATCTGCATCTGTTGCCCGGACACAGTGTCGCGCTGGTGGGGGAAAACGGCTCGGGTAAAACCACGCTGATCAAGTTGCTGACGCGGTTGTATCGCCCTGATCAGGGCCGCATTTTGTTGGATGGCAGTGATTTGCAGGCCTGGGAAGAAGAGGCGCTGAGACGGCGCATCGGCGTGATTTTCCAGGACTACATTCGCTACCAGTTCTCCGTCGGCGAGAACATTGGTGTGGGYGACACCCTGGCGTTCAACGATGAAACCCGTTGGCAGCAAGCGGCCGCCGAGGGTATGGCTGCGCCCTTCATCGAGCGTCTGGATCGTGGTTATGCCACGCAGTTGGGGCGATGGTTTGCCGGTGGGCAGGAACTGTCCGGTGGGCAATGGCAGAAGATCGCCTTGTCTCGCGCCTACATGCGCCGCGACGCCGATATCCTGATCCTGGACGAACCGACCTCGGCCCTGGATCCGGCGGCGGAAGCGGCGGTGTTCGAGCATTTCAGCCAACACACCGAAGGGCGCATGACGTTGCTGATTTCTCACCGCTTCTCCAGCGTGCGCAATGCCGACCACATCATCGTGCTGGACCAGGGGTCGATCCTTGAGCGAGGCGATCACGACAGCCTGGTCGCGGCGGGTGGGCGCTATGCGCAGTTGTTCAACGTGCAGGCGCGTGGTTATCGATAGCCGCAAACTTGGGTTGCGCGATCATGAACAACCCACCGGCATCATCCGGTCGCGCAGGTTCAGCAAGCGCAAAGCCTGTTCCAGCAAGAGCGCGACGACGATGGCCCCGGCCGCGATGACGAACAGTAACCCGTGATGACCGCCGCTGGCGTTGAACAGCGCCGAGTAGGCAAACCCGGCGATGGCCTGAAAGGTTGCGAATGAAACCGTGGCGCGGCTCCAGGCCACTTGCTGGTGATGGTGTTGTGGCACCAGCTCATGCACCCGGGCCAGCGCCAGCGGCACGATGCCCGGTGGGAACGAACCGAGGATGACTGCCAGCAGGGCCAGGGCGGTGAACGAACTCGATATAGCCAGCAGGCCGACGGCAATCGCCTGTACCACCAGGACCACGCGGATGCTCAGCTTCGCCCCCAGTTGATCGGCCAGAAAGCCATAACTCACCGGCCCGACTATCGCGCCGAGGCCGTACATCACCCAGATCAGTGCACCGACATGGGGCCCGGCACCGAGACCGCGTGCCACGTAATCCACCAGAAACACCATGGCTGGCACCAGCCCGGCAGCCATGAACGCGTACTGTGCAAACAGCAGATAAAGGTTGGGATCAAACGGCGATTTGGTGTACTGAGCGTGCGGTGCAGCCGTTTCATTGGCAACGGATGACGGCCAGCCAAACCAGCTGGCGGCGGTCAGAATCAAGGCCAAGGCGCCGAGCCCAAGCCAAGTGTTCTGTAAGCCAAGGCTCAGCAGTGGCGGAACGAGGGTGCCTGAGCCGGCGATGCCCAAGCCGATGCCCAGGAAAATCGCACCGCTGGCCAGGCCTCGGCGCGAGGCGGGCACATGGGGCAATACGGTCGCCGCCACCAGCACCATGATCGCGCCACCGGCAATCCCCGACAGCAATCGCCAACCGAAGAACCAACTCACCGATAACGGAAAGGCACAGGCAAAAAAGGCTAGTGTCACCGCCAGCATCATCATCCGCAAAGCGGCTTTGTTGGATGTGCGACGGGCCAGCGGATGGCCGATCAGTGCGCCGATCAAGTAGCCCACCAGATTGGCGGCGCCGAGGTACACCACGTCGCTGGCGGAAAACCACTGGGCCTGAATCAACGACGGTATCAACGGCGTGTAGGCAAAACGCGCCAGACCAATACTGACCAGGCTGGCGCAGAGGCCGGCGAAGATCGGCAGCCAGATCGCGCTGCGCCCAGTGTCGAGGGATGTGCTGTGCATGGGAGCGGTCCTGTGAAATTGTGCTTGGCCTCCAGCATATCGAGGAACGCTGATGCAATATTGCTGCGATTTCTCGCTACGATGATGCGTATATGCATCACTACAGGAAACGCCATGAATTGGGATGATGCGCGAGTGTTTTTGGCGGTTTGTCGCGAATCGACGCTACGCGGCGCGGCACGGGTGCTGAAGATCGATCAGGCAACCGTCGGCCGGCGAATCGCCGCGCTGGAAAAATCGTTGAGCGCGACTCTGTTTCTGCGCACCTCCGAGGGCTATGCGCTGACAGCGGTCGRCGAAGCGGCGTTGCAATCCGTGGAAAAGATGGAGCACTCGGCATTTGAGCTGGAGCGACAGATTCAGGGCCTAGACGAACGATTGATCGGCAATGTGCGCGTCAGCACTACCGATTCTCTAGCCATCGATTTTCTGATCCCGGCCATCGCTCGTTTGCATGCGGTGCACCCCGACGTGCGGGTGCAGTTGGACGCCTCCACGCAAATCCTCAGCCTGGCCAAGCGTGAAGCCGACATCGCCGTGCGCAACACCCGGCCGGACAACCCCGACCTGATCGCCCGGCGCATCGCGCGCTGGCCGGTGGGGCTGTTCGCCTCGCGAAGTTATGTCGAGGCCAACGGCATGCCGCAACCGGGCTCGGCCTTCGAGGGGCATGATCTGGTGGTGTATCAGCCGTACTTGCAGGGCAACAAGAACATGACCCTGGTCTCGGAACCCCTGAGCCGTGGGCGGATTGTCGCCAGCCTGAGTTCCAGCCTGCTGGTGCGTCGTTCGATTGCCGCAGGTCTCGGGGTGGGGGAGATCCCGGTGTACATGGGCGAGCGCGATGGGCTGGTCAGGCTCTGGCCGGAACGCACACGCCCGCTGCCGTATGAAGTGTGGCTGGTGACCCATGCGGACCTGCGCCACACCGCGCGGGTGCGGGCGGTGATTGAGCAGATTGTCGAGGCGTTTGCACTGGAGAATGAATAAGTCAGGCTGCTCGTGTCGGTGCCCATTCAGTCAAAACAAATCCCCCATCCTGCCGGCCCCCGACCATTCACAGCCTTCCAGCGTCAGCAACCGTTCTTTCGCCTCAAGCCCCCCGGCGAACCCCGTCAATTTCCCCGACGCCCCAATCACCCGATGACACGGCGCGACAATCGATATCGGATTTTTGCCGTTGGCCGCGCCCACTGCCCGAACCGCGCTGGGATTGCCGATCTGCCGGGCTATCTCGCTGTAGCTGCGCGTCTCGCCAAACGGAATCGTCAGCAATGCCTGCCACACCTGCTTCTGAAAGTCCGTCCCGGCAAAGTCCAGTTCCAGCTCGAACTGATTACGCGTGCCGGCAAAGTATTCCCGCAACTGCTGTGCGGCGCGTATCAGGATCGGGTTGTCCGCCGCTTCACTCATCGGCCCCAGTCTTACCCGGCCGGGTTTGTCGTTTTCCCAGAGGATGGCCGCCAGACGCGTGCCTTTCGCGACCAGCTTCAACTCGCCGACCGGCGACGCCAGGGTGGTGAAGGTGTAGGTCATGCCGGCGGACTCCGCACACGTGCTGAACAGGGGCCCAGCATACTGCCTCGCCGGGGAGGCGCAATACGCAATAGCAGCCATACTTGCCAACTGCTTTTGAACCGTTCCCTCTGTTTTTCCACAGAGCCTAAAAACAAAAAAGAGACCGACCCATGAAGTTCGAACCTTTTGCCAAATCGCTCATGGCGACCTCATTGGCGCTGAGCTGCCTGATGGCCCATGCGGCCTCCGTCGCCCCGGTCGCGGCCGAAAATGGCATGGTCGTCACCGCCCAGCATCTGGCCAGCCACGTTGGCGTCGATGTCCTCAAGAATGGCGGCAATGCTGTCGATGCGGCGGTCGCGGTGGGTTATGCGCTGGCGGTGGTGTACCCCGCTGCAGGCAACCTGGGCGGCGGCGGCTTCATGACGATTCAATTGGCGGACGGGCGCAAGACCTTCCTCGACTTCCGTGAAAAAGCGCCCCTGGCCGCCACGGCCGACATGTACCTCGACAAACAGGGCAACGTCATCCCTGATCTCAGCACCCGCGGCCACTTGGCCGTCGGCGTGCCGGGCACTGTGTCTGGCATGGAGCTGGCGCTGAAGAAATTCGGCACCAAACCCCGCAAGGAAGTGATCGCCCCTGCGATCAAGCTTGCCGAAGACGGTTTTGTGCTGGAGCAGGGCGATGTCGATTTGCTGGAGTACGCCACAGACGTCTTCAAGAAAGACATGCGCGACTCGGGCTCGATCTTCCTGAGCAATGGCGAGCCGATGCAGGTCGGGCAGAAACTCGTGCAAAAAGACTTGAGCAAAACCCTGCGGGAAATTTCCGAGAAGGGCGCCGACGGTTTCTATAAAGGCTGGGTGGCCGACGCTATTGTCACCTCCAGCCAGGCCAACAAGGGCATCATCACCCAGGCCGACCTCGACAAATACCAGACCCGCGAACTGGCACCCATCGAGTGCGACTACCGCGGCTACCACGTGGTCTCGGCGCCGCCGCCAAGCTCCGGCGGTGTGGTGATCTGCGAGATCATGAACATCCTCGACGGCTACCCGATGAAAGACCTCGGCTACCGCTCGGCGCAGGCCATGCACTACCAGATCGAAGCGATGCGCCACGCGTATGTGGACCGCAACAGCTACCTCGGCGACCCGGATTTCGTGAAAAATCCGATCGCCCATTTGCTGGATAAAAACTACGCGACCAAAATCCGCGCCGCCATCGATCCGCAAAAGGCCGGCGTGTCCCGCGAGCTCAAACCTGGCGTAGCGCCCCACGAAGGCAGTAACACCACCCATTACTCGATCGTCGACAAATGGGGCAACGCGGTATCGGTGACCTACACCCTCAACGACTGGTTCGGCGCCGGTGTGATGGCGAGCAAAACCGGGGTCATCCTCAATGATGAAATGGACGACTTCACCTCGAAAATCGGCGTGCCGAACATGTACGGCCTGGTGCAGGGCGAAGCCAATGCCATCGCCCCTGGCA
>NZ_JBFTMK010000285.1:0-6412 GCF_056396965.1 Pseudomonas sp. 05N434 | reverse complement strand
GTTCCTCGGCGGGGTCGGGCTGTTCCGGTTTTCCCTGATGGTGGTCCTGGCTGTCGCGGCGGTGGTGTTGTTGATTCAGATGCAGCCGTATCGAATGGCGCGTCTGACCAACTTTGCCGATCCGTGGGCCGACCAGTTCGGTGCTGGCTATCAGCTCTCCCAGGCCTTGATCGCTTTCGGTCGCGGCGAATGGCTGGGCGTCGGCCTGGGCAACAGCGTGCAGAAACAGTTCTACCTGCCGGAAGCCCATACCGACTTCGTGTTTTCGGTGCTGGCTGAAGAGCTGGGTGCCGTGGGTTCCTTGTGCACGGTGGCGCTGTTCGTCTTCGTGTGTATTCGTGGCATGTACATCGGCCTGTGGGCCGAGAAAGCCAAACAGTTTTTTGCCGCCTACGTTGCTTACGGCTTGTCGTTCCTGTGGATCGGCCAGTTCCTGATCAACATCGGCGTGAACGTCGGCCTGTTGCCGACCAAAGGTCTGACCCTGCCATTCCTCAGTTATGGCGGCAGTTCGTTGGTGATCTGCTGTGCCTGTCTTGGCTTGTTGCTGCGCATCGAGTGGGAGAGTCGAACCCATTTGGGCAGCGAAGAAATGGAATTCCATGAGAGCGACTTCGCCGAGGAGCCGAACCATGGGCGCTAACGTACTGATCATGGCTGGCGGCACCGGGGGCCATGTGTTCCCGGCACTTTCCTGTGCGCGTGAGTTCCAGGCCCGCGGCTACACCGTGCACTGGCTCGGTACGCCCCGCGGGATCGAAAACGATCTGGTGCCGGCGGCCGGTATTGAATTGCATCGGATCCACGCCAGCGGTTTGCGCGGAAAGGGCAAATTGTCCCTGCTCAAGGCGCCGGTCATGTTGCTCAAGTCGATCTGGCAGGCGCGGGCGATCATTCGTCAGCTGCGGCCAGTCTGTGTGGTCGGCTTTGGTGGTTTTGTGACTGGCCCTGGCGGCGTTGCAGCCAGACTGGCCGGCGTGCCGGTCATCGTTCACGAGCAGAACGCCGTGGCCGGTACCGCCAATCGGTTGCTGGTGCCGTTGGCCGCCCGAGTCTGTGAAGCGTTCCCCGACACCTTTACCCTGTCGGACAGCCGTCGGACCACCGGTAACCCGGTGCGCACCGAGCTGTTCCTCGAAACACCGCGACCTGCCCTGGCCGGTCGCAAGGCGCGTTTGCTGATCCTGGGTGGAAGCCTGGGCGCAGAGCCGTTGAACAAATTGCTGCCTGAAGCCCTGTCGCAGGTCGCCCCCGACCTGCGCCCGGACGTGTTCCATCAGGCCGGCAAAAACCACGATGAAGTGACTGCAGAGCGCTATCGCGCGGCTGGCGTCGAGGCACAAGTGCAGCCATTCATCAAAGACATGGCCCAAGCCTATGGCTGGGCCGACCTGGTGGTGTGCCGCGCAGGAGCGCTGACCATCAGTGAACTGGCGGCCGCCGGTCTGCCCTCGATGCTGGTGCCTTTGCCCCACGCGATCGACGATCACCAGACCCGCAACGCCGATTATTTGGCCCGTGAAGGCGCTGCCTTCCTGATGCCGCAAAGAACGACTGGCGCAGCGGACCTTGCCGCTCGCCTGACAGAGGTCTTGATGCAACCGCAACGACTCAACGACATGGCCAGCGCGGCACGCCGCCTGGCCAAACCCGATGCCACTCGTAACGTGGTCGATACTTGCCTTGAGGTGGCCCATGGTTGAGAACAAGAAAGCCATGCCACAACCGGAAATGCGCCGTATCCGTCGTATCCACTTCGTCGGAATTGGCGGCGTGGGTATGTGCGGTATCGCCGAAGTGTTGCTGAACCTGGGCTATCAAGTGTCCGGTTCCGACCTGAAAGCTTCGCCGGTGACCGAGCGCCTGGAATCTTTTGGTGCGCATATTTTCATCGGCCACCGTGCCGAGAACGCCGCAGCCGCCGACGTGCTGGTGGTGTCGAGCGCCGTCAACACGTCCAACCCGGAAGTCGCGACCGCGCTGGAACGCCGGATTCCGGTGGTGCCGCGTGCCGAGATGCTCGCCGAGCTGATGCGCTACCGCCACGGCATCGCCGTCGCCGGTACCCACGGCAAAACCACCACCACCAGCCTGATCGCTTCGGTGTTCGCCGCCGGTGGCCTGGACCCGACGTTCGTCATCGGTGGCCGCCTGAATGCCGCGGGCACCAATGCCCAGCTCGGCACCAGCCGCTACCTGATCGCCGAAGCCGACGAAAGCGATGCCAGCTTCCTGCACTTGCAGCCGCTGGTGGCCGTGGTCACCAACATCGACGCCGATCACATGGCGACCTACGACGGCGACTTCAACAAGCTGAAGAAAACCTTCGTCGAGTTCCTGCACAACCTGCCGTTCTACGGTTTGGCGGTGGTGTGCCTGGACGATCCGGTGGTGCGTGAAATCCTGCCGCTGGTGAAGCGTCCGACGGTCACTTACGGCTTCGGCGATGACGCCGACGTTCGTGCCATCAACGTACGCCAACAAGGCATGCAGACTTTCTTCACCGTGCTGCGCCCTGATCGCGAGCCGCTGGATGTCTCGGTAAACATGCCGGGCAACCACAACGTGCTGAACGCGCTGGCGACTATTTGCATCGCCACCGACGAAGGCGTCAGCGATGAAGCCATCGTCCAGGGCCTGTCCGGGTTCCAGGGTGTTGGCCGTCGCTTCCAGGTGTACGGCGAACTGCCGGTCGAAGGCGGCAACGTGATGCTGGTGGACGACTACGGTCACCACCCGACCGAAGTCGCGGCCGTGATCAAAGCCGTGCGCGGTGGCTGGCCGGAGCGCCGTCTGGTGATGGTCTACCAGCCGCACCGTTACAGCCGCACCCGCGACCTGTACGACGACTTCGTCAATGTGCTGGCCGACGCCAACGTGCTGCTGCTGATGGAAGTCTATCCGGCCGGCGAAGAGCCGATTCCGGGCGCCGACAGCCGCAAACTGTGCAACAGCATTCGTCAGCGCGGTCAGCTCGACCCGATCTACATCGAGCGCGGCATCGATCTCGCGCCGATCGTCAAGCCGCTGCTGCGTGCCGGCGACATTCTGCTGTGCCAGGGCGCCGGTGATATCGGCGGTCTCGCACCCAAACTGTTGAACAGTCCGTTGTTCGCCGGGGCCGTTGCCGCACCGGTAGAGGGGAAGTTGAAATGACTGCTGCTTACGCCAACCTCGTCTCCACTGTAGCGCCGAAGGATTTCGGTCGCGTTGCCGTGYTGTTCGGCGGCAAGAGTGCCGAGCGTGAAGTGTCCCTGAAGTCGGGTAACGCGGTGCTCGAAGCACTGCAAAGCGCCGGCGTGGACGCGTTCGGTATTGATGTAGGCGATGACCTGCTGCAACGCTTGCTGAACGAAAAAATCGACCGCGCCTTCATCATCCTCCACGGTCGTGGCGGTGAAGACGGCAGCATGCAGGGCCTGCTCGAATGCGCAGGAATTCCGTACACCGGCAGCGGCATTCTGGCCTCGGCCCTGGCCATGGACAAACTGCGCACCAAGCAAGTCTGGCACAGCCTCGGCATTCCGACGCCACGCCACGCGGTACTGCGCTGCGAGGCCGATTGTATTTCGGCGGCCAAGGAACTGGGCTTCCCGTTGATCGTCAAACCGGCCCATGAAGGTTCCAGTATCGGGATGGCCAAAGTGATGACCGCGCCCGAGTTGATCGAGGCGTGGAAAGCGGCCAGTACCTACGATTCGCAAGTGTTGGTCGAGCAATGGATTCATGGTCCGGAGTTCACCATCGCCACCCTGCGTGACCAGGTGTTGCCACCGATTGCCCTGGGCACGACGCACAGTTTCTACGACTACGACGCCAAGTACATCGCCAACGATACCCAGTACCGCATTCCGTGCGGCCTGGACAGCGACAAAGAAAAGGAACTCATGGACCTCACGGCCAAAGCCTGTGAGGCGCTGGGTATCGCCGGTTGGGGCAGGGCGGACGTGATGCAGGACGCCGACGGGCAGTTCTGGTTCCTGGAAGTCAACACCGCACCGGGCATGACCGATCACAGTCTGGTGCCAATGGCGGCCCGTGCCGCTGGCCTGGATTTCCAGCAACTGGTTCTGGCGATTCTGGCCGCAAGCATTGAGCCACGAGGGTAAGACCATGCAAGGCGCACAGCTGAGACATCAGCCCTCCGCACCACCCGGCCGCAAGCCGGTGCCGCGGGGTGCCAGCCGAATGGTGGCCAAAGAGCCGATGTCCGTGCGCCTGCCGAAAGCCAACTTCGGTTTTCTGAAAAGCCTGTTCTGGCCCGTGCTGCTGGTGGCGTTGGGGTTCGGTACTTACGAAGGCGCACAGCGTTTGCTGCCGTACGCCGACCGGCCGATCACCAAAATCGCCGTGCAGGGCGACTTGAGTTACATCAGCCAGCAAGCGGTGCAGCAGCGGATCGCCCCGTACGTGGCGTCGAGCTTCTTCACCATCGACCTGGCGAGTATGCGCACCGAGCTTGAACAGATGCCATGGATTGCCCACGCCGAAGTGCGTCGGGTGTGGCCGGATCAGGTAGTGATTCGCCTGGAAGAACAACTGCCGGTGGCCCGTTGGGGCGATGAGTCGCTGTTGAACAACCAGGGACAGGCGTTCACCCCGCGCGAGCTGGCGAACTACGAACACTTGCCACAGCTGTTCGGCCCGCAGCGGGCTCAGCAACAAGTGATGCAGCAATACCAGGTGCTGAGCCAGATGCTCAGGCCATTGGGCTTCTCGATTGCACGCCTGGAGTTGCGTGAACGAGGCAGCTGGTTCCTGACCACCGGCGCAGGCAGCGCCGGTCCCGGAATCGAACTGCTGCTGGGACGCGGCAACCTGGTGGAAAAGATGCGCCGCTTCATTGCCATCTATGACAAGACGCTCAAAGAGCAGATTACGAACATTGCGCGCATCGATCTGCGCTACGCCAACGGCCTTGCCGTTGGCTGGCGGGAACCTGTAGCGCCGACGACAGCCCAACCCGCTGTCGCAAAGAATTAAGAAGAGGCAGGACCCATGGCAAACGTGCAAAGCGGCAAAATGATCGTCGGTCTCGATATCGGCACCTCCAAGGTGGTGGCGCTGGTCGGCGAGGTCGCGGACGACGGCACGCTCGAAATCGTCGGGATCGGTACACATCCGTCCCGCGGCCTGAAAAAAGGCGTAGTGGTGAACATCGAGTCCACCGTCCAGTCGATCCAGCGCGCTATCGAAGAAGCGCAGCTGATGGCCGGTTGCCGGATCCACTCGGCGTTCGTCGGCGTGGCCGGCAATCACATCCGCAGCCTGAACTCCCACGGTATCGTGGCGATTCGTGATCGCGAAGTCAGCTCCGCCGACCTTGAACGCGTCCTCGACGCCGCCCAGGCTGTGGCAATTCCGGCTGACCAGCGCGTGCTGCACACCCTGCCGCAGGATTATGTGATCGATAACCAGGAAGGCGTGCGCGAGCCGCTGGGCATGTCCGGCGTGCGTCTGGAAGCCAAGGTTCACGTGGTCACCTGCGCCGTCAACGCCGCACAGAACATTGAAAAGTGCGTGCGTCGCTGCGGCCTGGAAATCGACGACATCATTCTCGAGCAACTGGCTTCGGCGTATTCGGTGCTGACCGACGACGAGAAAGAACTGGGCGTGTGCCTGGTGGACATCGGCGGCGGTACCACCGACATCGCGATCTTCACCGAAGGCGCGATCCGCCACACCGCAGTGATCCCGATTGCGGGCGACCAGGTGACCAACGACATCGCGATGGCGTTGCGCACCCCGACCCAGTACGCCGAAGAAATCAAGATTCGCTATGCCTGCGCCCTGGCCAAACTGGCCGGTGCCGGCGAAACCATCAAGGTACCGAGTGTCGGCGACCGTCCACCGCGCGAACTGTCCCGCCAGGCCCTGGCCGAAGTGGTCGAGCCGCGTTACGACGAGCTGTTCACCCTGATCCAGGCCGAACTGCGTCGCAGCGGCTATGAAGACCTGATCCCGGCCGGCATCGTGCTGACCGGCGGTACGTCGAAGATGGAAGGCGCGGTCGAACTGGCCGAAGAGATCTTCCACATGCCGGTTCGCCTGGGCGTGCCCCATGGAGTCAAGGGCCTGGACGACGTGGTCCGCAACCCGATCTATTCCACCGGCGTTGGCCTGTTGATGTACGGCCTGCAGAAGCAGTCCGACGGGATTTCGTTCTCGGGCATCGGCAGCCGCGACAGCTACAGCAATGACGAACCGAAAGCCGCTCTGCTCGATCGCATCAAGAGCTGGGTACAAGGCAATTTCTAAAGCTTTACCGCAACACCGCTTCAAAAGCAGTAGGCGAAAAAACTAGAGAATGTAAGGAGAGGGAAAATGTTCGAACTCGTAGACAACATCCCCGCAAGCCCGGTTATTAAAGTTATCGGTGTTGGCGGAGGCGGCGGCAACGCTGTCAATCACA
>NZ_JBFTMK010000284.1:0-6438 GCF_056396965.1 Pseudomonas sp. 05N434 | reverse complement strand
GTCGACGGCCAGGCCGGCTCGGCTGGCCAGTATTTCCAGTTGCGCATCGCTCATGGTCGCTCTCCATCCGGGGGTAGCAAAGGGGCTGCGGCTGTGAGGCTGACGAGCGCGCAATACGGGGCAAGGGTGYCCTGATCCAACAGACCGGCCGAGTGCGGCGGGTATTCGAACAGCAGTGTCGCGTCGGCCTGTGGGGAGTGGACCACGGCTGCGTCGCTGAGGTTCAGGTCAATGCGCAACTGACTGCCATCGCCCAGCCGCCAGCGTGCCGACACCGCGCCCTCGGCCAGTACCTGCGCCCCCAGCGCGTGGGCGCCGGGCAACTGCGGGATGATGTGTTGATGGCGGATTTGCAGCAGTCGACGATACAGCTCATGAATGGCCGGTTGCCGGGTGGCGGTCAGCTTCGGCCGCGACGCTTCGAAAGTCTGCATCGCGTTCGGGTCGGGAATCTGCTCGCGTTTGTGCGGGTCGGCAAAGGCGCTGAAGGCCGCGAATTCGTTGCGTCGACCTTCGCGCACCAACTCCGCCAGCTCACCATGGTGGCTGGTGAAAAACAGGAACGGTTGTTCGGCGGTGAACTCATCGCCCATGAACATCAGCGGAATCATCGGCGACAACAGCAGTAACACGGTGGCGGCACAGAGGGCCTCAGGCCGGGCCAGTTGATGCAAGCGCTCACCAAAGGCGCGGTTGCCGATCTGGTCGTGGTTCTGCAAAAAAAGCACGAAGGCCGTCGGCGGCAAGTGACCGCTCGGCTCACCGCGCGGCGTACCGTGGCGGGTGATATGGCCTTGAAACACGAAGCCCTGGCTCAGGCAACGGGCGAGTTGTTCGGTGGGGTTTTGGGCATAGTCGGCGTAATAGGCATCGGTTTCACCGGTAAGCAACACGTGCAGGGCGTTATGAGCGTCGTCGTTCCACTGCGCGTCAAAACCTTGCTCCAGCAGGCTGGCCTGGTTGTGCTCGTTTTCCGCCATCAGCCACACATGCCGCGCCGGATTGATATGTTGGCGAACCCGTTGCGCCAGCTCTTGAAGGAAGTCCGGGTCTTCGATGGCATGCACTGCATCCAGGCGCAGGCCGTCGAAACGGTACTCCAGCAACCACATCAGCGCATTGTCGATAAAGAAGTCACGCACCTCGCGCCGGCGGAAGTCGATGGCTGCGCCCCACGGCGTGTGTTGGTCTTCGCGGAAAAAACCTTTGGCGTAGCGATGCAGGTAATTGCCGTCCGGGCCGAAGTGGTTGTAGACCACGTCGAGAATCACCGCCAGGCCATAGCCGTGGGCCGTATCGATCAGGTGTTTGAGTTGTTCGGGCGAACCGTAGGAGGCCTGCGGTGCGTAAGGCAGAACCCCGTCATAGCCCCAATTGCGCTCGCCGGGAAACTGYGCCAACGGCATCAGTTCGATGGCGGTAATCCCCAACTCGACCAAGCGCGCCAGATGCTGCTCGACCTCGCTGAAACCGCCGAGCGCACCGACATGCAGTTCGTAGATCACCGCCTCGTTCCATGGCCGACCTTGCCAGGCACTGTGCTGCCAGCGATAGGCGAGGGGATCGACCACCACGCTGGGGCTGTCGATATCGCCCGCCTGGGCGCGGGAGGCCGGGTCCGGCACCTCCAGTTCGCCATCGATGTTGTAGCGGTAGCGGGTACCCGCGGGACAGCGGGTCTTGATCACAAACCAGCCGTCGGCCTGAGGCAGCAGCGGCAGGGATTGTCCGTTTTCCAGTTCAAGACTGACGTAAAACGCATCTGGCGCCCACAAGGCAAAACGCGTGTGTTCAGCGTCCAGCATGATTGCGCCGTGGGGCCAGGTTTCAAGAGTCCGTAACGGCATCGTTGAAAACCTCTTACTGTTTGCCCGATTTACCCAGCGCTTTAGCCACCAGTTGTTCGTAGAGTTCGGCGTAGGGTTCGACCGCCTTGCACCAGTTGAAAGGCGCCGCCATGGCCCGGCAACGCATGGCGTTGAGCAGGCCGGGGAAGGCGAACACCTTGAACGCGCGGCTCAGGGCTTCGCGATAGCTCTCCACGGTGGATTCGTCGAAAAGAAAACCGGTCACGCCGTTTTCAATGGTGTCGGCCAGGCCGCCGGTATTGCGCGCCACCGGCAATGAACCGAAGCGCTGGGCGTACATCTGGCTCAGGCCGCAAGGTTCGTAACGCGAAGGCATCAGCAGGAAATCACTGCCGGCAAACATCCGGCGGGCGTCGGTTTCATTGAAGCCGATGTGCACGCCGATTTGCCCGGGGAAGCGCAACGCCAGCTCACGCATGGCTTGTTCTTCTTCCGGTTCGCCGCGGCCGATAATCGCAATCTGGCCGCCATTGGCGACAATGTATTCGGCCACCGCTTCGGTCAGGTCCAGGCCTTTCTGGTAGACAAGCCGCGAGACCACGGCGAACAGCGGGCCTTCGGAATCATCCAGGCCGAATAACCGGCGAACGTGCGCCGCGTTGACCGCTTTGCCGTCCCAGTCGCCGATGCCGAACGGGTGGAACAGGTGCGGATCGGTGGCTGCGTCCCAGCTTTCATCGATGCCATTGGGAATCCCGCTGAGCAGACCTTGCTGGGTCTTGGCGGCGAGAAAACCGTCGAGGCCGCAGCCGAAGGCCGGCGTGGTGATTTCCTGGGCATATGTGGCGCTGACGGTGGTGATGTGGCTCGAGTAGGCCATGCCAGCCTTGAGGAACGACATCTTGCCGTAAAACTCCATGCCTTCCTGCTGCAAGGCATGCACGGGAATACCGAGTTCCGGGCATGAGCCGAGGCTGGTGACGCCTTGGTACGCCAGGTTATGGATGGTGAACAGGGTCGGGGTGCGTTGGCCACGCCAGTGCATATAGGCAGGGGCCAGGCCCGCGGGCCAATCGTGTGCATGCACCAGATCCGGGCACCAGTGAATTTGTGCGAGGTTGGCGGCGATATCGGCGGCCGCAAGCCCCAGGCGGGCGAAACGAATATGGTTGTCCGGCCAGTCGCGGCCATTGTTGGCGCCGTAGGGCGARCCTTCGCGCTCGTACAGTTCAGGGCAGATCAACACGTAAATGACCAGGCCGTCGGGCATGTCCATGCGCCCGATCTTGCAGGGCGGCAACGCGGCGTGCCCGCCCAGTTCACCGATGATATGAATTGGATTTTCGCTGTTCAGCACTTGCGGGTAACCGGGGATCAACACCCGGACATCGTGCAGGTGAGCCATGGCTCGCGGCAGCGCGGCGGAAACGTCTCCCAGGCCACCGGTCTTCACCAGATCGGCAATCTCCGAGGTGACGAACAACACTTTTTTCTTGTTGGGATTCTGACGGACTACCGGTGCCAACGCCTTGGTGACCGGGACGCTGACCGATTTGGCGGTAAGGGCTCCCACGGTGCTGGCTTCGCCGACCTGTTGATGAGCACGTTCTCCCTGAACATCTAACGCCGTATTGATCATATGCATCTCCCCGTGTTGTTGATCTGATTCCAAACCTGGCACAAACGGTGTTGGCCAATTCCTGTGGCCGGGCGCAAACGCGCTACGCATCGGTGAGCAAGTGCTGCCCATGCGCTGAAGCTCAATGGGTGAAGTGGCTGTTGCAAGGAATGCACCAGTCGCTGTGCCCTACCTTTCAGCTGACCTGAAGCCAATACGAAAAGTTTCTATTTATTTCACCGAATGACCAGTCGGTTTTATTCCCCGAAAACAGTCTAGGCCAGAACCTAGAGCGGGGTGGTCAACCGGACAAATTGTTCGACAATCGGTTGGGGGAGGGTACAAAACACACGGGCTTTATGGGGAAACGCACCGACGAAGGGCAGGTTTGTTTTTTTGGGTGGGTCAAGACGGGACCGGGAAGTCACGATAGTTGGGCACGATGGAATAGGGGTTGCACCATTGCGGTGCGCAGGATTTAGGAGGGTGTGGTGGATTTGAGGGACTCTTCGCGGGCAGGCCTCGCTCTCACAGGGGAATGCATTTCACATGTGGGCGCGCGGCTTGCCCGCGAAGAACGATAACGCCGTCTCAGCCCAGCAACCGAATCGGCGCCCCGGCCGCCCAAGCCTGAATGTCCTCGATCATCTGCGAAAAGAACAGCTGATAGTTCTGTCGGCTGACGTACCCGACATGGGGCGTGGCCAACACATTGTCCAGCGTTCTGAAGGGATGATGGCGGGGCAACGGCTCGTGCTCGAACACGTCCAGAGCTGCGCCCGCCAGGCGTTTTTTCTGCAGGGCCTTGATCAGTGCCGCTTCATCGACAATCGGCCCGCGCGCGGTATTGACCAGCCATGCCGTGGGCTTCATCCAGTCCAGCGCCTGAGCGTCCACCAGCCCTCGGCTGCGCTCGCTGAGCACCAGATGGACCGACAGCACATCGGCCTGCTCGAACAGTTCCTGCTTGCTGACATAGGTCACGCCGACTTCGGCCGCTCGTTCACTGTTGAGGTTTTCGCTCCACGCAATGACGCGCATGCCGAACACCTGGCCGAATTGGGCAACCCGTTGACCGATACTGCCCAGGCCGAGGATCGCCAGCGTCTTGCCCTGCAAGTCGCCACCCAGGCCTTGCTGCCAAAAGCCCGCGCGCAAGGCGTTGGCTTCGGCCACCAGGTTGCGGGTCGCGGCCATGATCAGTGCCCAGGTCAGTTCTGGCGCGGCATGTTTGTAGCTGTCGGTGCCGCAGACCTGGATGCCCAGCGCGGCGGCGGCCTTAAGGTCCAGGGCGGCGTTGCGCATGCCGCCGGTGACCAACAGTTTGAGGGTGGGCAAGCGGCGCAGCAGGTCTTCGTCGAACCGGGTGCGCTCGCGCATCACACAGATCACCTCGAATGCGCCCAGGCGCTCGGCCAGGGTTTCGTTATCGGCCGGGTAGTCATGGAAAAAACTCACCTGGCCGATGCTGTCCAGCACTGACCAGTCCACCACGTCGCGCGCCACGTCCTGCCAGTCATCGATCACCGCAATCTGCACCGCCATCAGCCTTACCTCATCAACGAACGGGATTGGTTTTGTTCAGCCAGCCGAGCAACGCCTGATGAAACTTCGCCGGCTCCTCCATCTGCGGCGCGTGGCCCAGACCCGGGAATTCAATCAGTGTCGACTGGGGGACCAGCTTCGCCACTTGCTTGCCGAGTACATCGTAATGACCGATTTTCGCCTTGACCTCGGGCGGTGCGATGTCTTTGTTGATGGCCGTGGTGTCGGAGGTGCCGATCAACAGCAGGGTCGGCACTTTCAGGTCCTTGAACTCGTAGTACACCGGCTGGTTGAAGATCATGTCGTAAATCAGCGCCGAGTTCCACGCCACCGCTGTTTTGCCCGGTCCTTTGGCCAGGCCTGCGTACATGTTCACCCAGCGGTCAAACTCGGGCTTCCAGCGGCCGTCGTAATAGGTGGTGCGTTGGTAGTCATGAATACCTTGCGCGGTCACTTTCAGCTCGCGCTCATACCATTGATCGACCGTGCGATATGGCACGCCGAGGGCTTTCCAGTCTTCCAGGCCGATGGGGTTGACCAGCGCCAGTTGTTCGACCTGATCGGGGTATTGCAGCGCATAGCGGGTGGCGAGCATGCCGCCGGTGGAGTGGCCGAGCAGGGTCGCCTTTTGTATGCCGAGGGCTTTGAGCAGTTGCTGAGTGTTGCTCGCCAGTTGCTGGAAACTGTACTGATAGTGGTCCGGTTTACTGGAGGTGCAGAAGCCGATCTGGTCCGGGGCGATGACCCGGTAACCGGCCTCGCTCAGTGCCTTGATCGAGCTGTCCCAGGTGGCTGCGCAGAAATTCTTGCCATGCATCAACACCACGCTGCGGCCATTGGCCTTGCCTTGGGCGGCAACGTCCATGTAGCCCATTTGCAGGGATTTGCCCTGGGATTGAAAGGCGAAATGCTTGACCGTGTAGGGGTAGTCAAAGCCCTGGAGTTCCAGGCCGTATTCTGGTGTTTCGGCCTGGGCCTGGTTCTGGGCATAAACGAGAACCGGCAGTGCCGCCGTTAGCAGCAGGCCGGGTAACCAGCGGGAAAGGATGGGCGACATGGGGAAACTCCACAGGAAATCCGCCGATGCTGGATTGGCGTGATTAGGGTGACATTAAACGCAGTCAAGCCATTCCCCTCGCGATGCACTCTTTTTGTAGCAGCTGCCGAGCCTGCGAGGCTGCGTTCGGCTGCGTAGCAGTCGTCAAACCAGAGCTTTCAGTGCATCAGGCAAACTGCGTCAGCCGGATTCACGAAGGCTTCGCCGCCGAACGCCGATACACGGGGCCTTTCGTTCAACCCATCGAGCCCAACGTGGCCATTGCCAGTACGCCATAGCGGGCACCCTTGGCGAGGGTCACGATCATCAGGAAACGCCCCAGCGGTTCGCGCATGACGCCGGCCACCAGCGTCAGCGGGTCGCCGATGATCGGTACCCAACTCAGCAGCAAGGACCAATGACCGTAGCGC
>NZ_JBFTMK010000283.1:0-6440 GCF_056396965.1 Pseudomonas sp. 05N434 | reverse complement strand
GATCAGTTCGATCTTCGACATCAGCACCTTTGCCTTGATGTGGTACGTGTTCGATGCCAACACCCCGGACCACCAGACCCTGTTCCAGTCCGGCTGGTTYGTGGTCGGGCTGCTGACCCAGACGCTGATCGTGCACATGATCCGCACGCCGAAGGTCCCGTTCCTGCAAAGCCGCGCCGCCACCCCGCTGCTGGTGATGACGGGCATTATCATGGCCGTGGGGATTTTCCTGCCGATGGGGCCGCTGGCGCATTACTTCAAACTGCAGGCAGGGCCGTCGCTGTATTTTGTGTTCCTGCCGGTGATTCTGCTGGCGTACATGGCACTGACCCAGGCGGTGAAAGGCTTCTACATTCGGCGGTTTGGCTGGCAGTAAGGCTGCCAAAAGTAGGAGCTGTCGCAAGCTGCGTCAGCTCCTACGAAGGCCGCGATCTTTTGATCTTTAAGTCGGACAGAACCCTCGATTTTTAGGAAAGGTCCTACAGAACGCTTCTCGGGTCTTCCGTAGCCTTGCCGCCTCACTCATCAGCCATCGACCTGAGGCCCGCGATGATCAACAAAGCCTTGCGCATCCTGATCGCCGACCAACAGCATTTTCACCGGATGAAAACCGAGCGGTTGTTCAACCAGCTCGGTTATTACCGAGTGGCGCCGGTGCAAAGTCTTGCCGACATGCTGAATCTGGTCGAGTACGGATGCGAGCCGTTCGACCTGGTGATCATCAATGCCTCTCTGGTGGCAGGGGCATTGGATCTGTCCGGGTTCTTGCGCGATAACCGCCAGGTTCACCACGCCTTGATCTACGAAGACCACGCGGCGCTGCCGGATTTAGCCGCCATTCGACGGCTGATGGAGCTCATCGATCCGCCTGCGTGTGAAGCTGCATCGCCACTGGATCAGGAGCGGAGTCGACAACGGATGGGTTGAGTCCAGGGTTACCGTTCGTCGGTACTATCATTTCTGATAGGTACATTTCTCCTGCTTTCCGTGCAAAAGTCATTGCGCAGCCGCTGCGTCTATCCCGGCGGTTACCGGCGGGCAATCGTTGAGTTTTTGCAAAGGAATTGCCATGAAGAAAGCGCTGATTGTGGACGATCATCCGGTGGTACGTGCCGCAGTCACACTTGTACTCGAGCGGGAAGGCTTCAAACTCATTTTTGAGGCGTCCAGTGTTGGCGAGGCCTTATCGATACTTCGTGAGCATGCAGTCGATCTGGTGATACTGGATCTGGTTATGCCCGGTGGCGATGGGCTGGAGCTGCTGGACCGGATCAGGGCCAATGGTTGGCTATGTCTGGTACTGGTTTTCACTTCCCTGGATCCGCTTTTTTTTCAAGAGCGTTGCATGCGCGCCCGGGCCATGGCTTATGTCGCCAAGACCCGCTCCTTGCAACAATTGCAAAAAGCCGTGCACGCCGTCATGGCCGGTTACACCTTTTTCGCGCGGTTGCCTGCGGGATCGCAGGACCCCCGGCAACGCAGCGAAAAAGAGATGATCGATAAACTTTCCAACCGCGAACTGACAATCCTGCGGTATTTGGCCCAGGGTATGAGTAACAAGGCCATCGCCGAGCTTACGCACCTGAGTCACAAAACCGTCAGCACCTACAAGACCCGCTTGATCGAAAAACTGGGCGTGAACGCTGCGGTACACCTGCGCGATTTCGCCAAGCGCAATCATCTGATCTGAATGAACCCGACCGTGCGCATCTTCCTGTGGGTGTTGATCCTATGTCTTGCATCGCAGGCCCTGGTCGCGGTAGCCGACGAGCCTAAGTCATTGCGCCTGCTGGGGCGCTCCACGGTGGATGGCTATGCCGTCCAGCTGGGCATGGATGACCGCAATTGGGTGGTCAGCAAACGGGTGTTGCGCGTCGGAGTAACGGGGCCGGACTACCCGCCCTTCGAATTGACGCGCAATCACGATGAGCTGGAGGGCATTACCGCCGATTACGTCGAGCTGCTTGCGCAACTGCTGCACGTCAACGTCGAGGTGCTGCGCTACGGCACACGCGAGTCGGCGATGGAGGCACTCAAACGCAAAGACCTGGATCTGCTGGGAACCTCCAACAGCTTCGAGGCCGCCGATCCCGAACTGAATCGAACCAGCGCCTATGCCGAAGATCAGCCGATGCTGGTCACCAGACTGGACGAGCGCATGCCCGAGGATCTGGCGGGTAAACGCATCGCCATGGTCGCCGACTATCTGCCGGAGCAGACCGTCAAAGCCTTCTATCCCAAGGCTGATCTGCAACGTTACCCATCGGCGCTCGATGCACTCGGAGCCGTGGCATACAGGCAGGCTGATGTGTATCTCGGGGACCTTATCAGTGCCAATTACCTGATCAACAACAACTACCACAATAACGTTCAGTTGATGGGGCCATCCGGCCTTGACGCCAACCCGTTCGGTTTCGCATTGGTGCGGGACAATACGCGCCTGAAAAACATCGTCGACCAGGCACTGGCGGCGATCCCGATGGAGCAACGCTCTGCCATCGAGCAACGATGGAGTGCCGGCCGCGCCAATCGACTGGGTCTGCAGCGGGTGAGTCTGAGCGCCAGTGAACAGCACTGGCGGGATCAGCATCCGACGGTGAGGGTCGGAGTGGTCGGGGACTTTGCGCCTTTGACTTTCTATGACGCCGAAAGGCGATTCAGCGGGTTGACCGCGCAATTGTTGACGCTGATCAGCCAGCGTAGCGGTTTGAACTTTGACGTGCAGCGGGGCCAATCCCTGGACGAGCAGATCCAGCGACTCAAGGCTGGCGAGATCGACATATTGCCGGCGCTCATCCCCACGACTGAAGGTGTGGCCGGGCTGCGTTTTACCAGCCCTTACGTCACCAATCCATACACGCTGGTCAGTGCAGTCACCCCCGGCAGCCCGAGAACGCTGGACGATCTGGCCGGCAAACGCCTGGCGATTTATCACAGTCATCCCATGCGCGCATTCATTCTTGCCAGGGCACCGCAGGTGCGGATGCTGGATGTGCAAAGCCCGGCCCAAGGCCTGGAAATGGTCATGAAGGGGGAAGCCGATGCCGCGCTCAGTTCGTTGTTCATGACCCGCTACCTGATTGCCCGGTATTACAGCGGGCGTCTGCGCATCAGCAGTACCGTGGGCGATGAACCGGCACGCATCGCTCTGGCGACCGGAAGTGATGCGCTGGAGCTGCACTCGATTCTGAACAAGGCATTGCTGAGCATCTCGCCCCAGGAGATGGACGATCTGGTGGCCCGCTGGAGCAATGACGTGGTGGTGGATGACAGCTATTGGTTGCGTCATCGCCAAGGCATTGTTCAAGCGTTTGCCGTGGCGGGAGCCTTGCTGTTGCTCGCCTTGGGCTGGATCGCCTGGCAGCGTCGGCAGATCCGCCAGCGCCAGCAATGGTTGCGGCAATTGCAGGACGCCAAGGCTGAGGCGGAGGATGCCAATGGCGCCAAAACCACTTTTCTGGCGACCATGAGTCACGAGCTACGCACACCGTTGTACGCCCTGATCGGCATGCTCGAACTGGCCTTGAAGCGTGCGGACGAGGGCGTCACCGACCGTAGCGCCATTGAGGTGGCGTCCAGTGCCGCACAACAATTGCTGGCGCTGATCGGCGACATCCTGGATATCGCGCGTATCGAGTCAGGGCATTTATCCCTGACCCCTGAGCGCGCCAATCTGCGGGGGCTGGTGGAGTCGGTGTGTCGGGTTTTCGAAGGCTTGGCACGGCAGAAAGCGCTGGCGTGGCGAATCGATCTGGACGAACACAGTGACTGTGATGTGTTGATCGATCCCACACGCTTCAAACAGGTGCTGTCCAATCTGCTGAGCAACGCCATCAAGTTCACCCATGAGGGTGAAGTGAGCCTGACGCTGCGAGTGGCGGCCGTCATGTCAGGACATCTGGCGGTCAGCGTGCAGATTGAAGACACCGGCATAGGCATCAGCACCGTCGACCGACAACGGTTGTTCAGCCCGTTCATCCAGGCCGATAACGGCCGACAGTCAGCCCGAAGCGGCTCTGGCCTGGGGTTAGTGATCAGCCGCACGCTGTGCGAAATGATGGGCGGGCGGTTGCAACTCGACAGCGTCCTTGGACAAGGCTCGCAGGTCGACATCAATCTTGAGCTGATCGCATTGCCGTCGTTGCCTTCCATTGAGGCCGTGGAGAGCGGATTGCAGGCGCCAACGCGGCCACTGACGATTCTGGTGGTTGACGATCACCCGCCTAATCGACTGTTGCTTTCACGGCAACTGAGCCACCTTGGGCATCATGTTCTGGAGGCCGAAGAGGGCGCACGGGCGCTTAAGCTGTGGCGTAAACATGAGTTCGATCTGGTGGTTACCGACTGCAATATGCCCAGGCTCAGCGGTTATGAACTGGCGGGTGCAATCCGCGATGAAGAGTGTGCCAAGGGATTGCCAGCTACATTGATTCTGGGCTGTACCGCCAATGCGCAGCCCGAGGAGAAGGCCCGATGCCTGGAGGCGGGCATGGACGACTGCCTGTTCAAACCGATCCTGCTGGCGGATCTGAACACTTGGTTGGCCTCCAGGTTTTTGAACCAGACGCCAGAACTTGTCGCAGAGCCCTCAACGCCGGAGATTGACCTCAGTGGCCTGGAGCAATACGTCGGTGCGGACCGCACGTTGATTGATCGTCTGGTGCGCGAACTGACGGTGACCAACCGGGTGGATCGGGATGATCTGCTCCAGGCGCACGCCAATGGCAATCACTGTGTGCTGCGCGACCTGGCGCACCGCATCAAGGGCGGTGCGCGCATGGTCCGGGCACAGCGCTTGGTTGAGCATTGCGAGCAACTGGAGCGTGTCATCGATGTGGGGGATTCAGTGCTGCTCGACGAAGCCGTCGATCAATTGCAGCGCACGATGTCATCGCTGGATGAACGCTTGAGCCTAGATTTAAGTCAGGGCTGAAACTCAATCCCACCGCGGCGCAATGCCGTTGGGGCTGGTCAGTCGCTGGCCGCGATCCAGGCCCGCGATCAGCGCCATGTCGGCGTCGCTCAGGGTCAGCGTGCAGGCGTGCAAATTGCTTTGCAGGTTGGTGCGTTTGGTGGAAGAGGGGATCACCGCGTACCCCAGTTGCATGGCCCAGGCCAGGGTGACTTGGGCCGGTGTCGCCTGCAGGCGATCGGCGATCTGCTGGATGAGCGGATCTTTCAGCACTTCGCCATAGGCCAGGGTCATATAAGAGGTGATCTGGATGCCCTGGCTTTGCGCAAATTCGACGACCTTGCGGTTTTGCAGGTACGGGTGCAGTTCGATCTGGTTGGTGGCGATGTTCTCGGCGCCGACCGCAGCAATGGCTTGCTTCATCAGGTCGACCGTGAAGTTGGACACGCCGATCCGACGGGTCAGGCCCAGTCGTTTGGCCTCGAGCAGCGCCCCCATGAACTCTTCGACCGGCACCTGATCTTCCGGTGACGGCCAGTGGATCAGGGTCAGGTCCAGATAGTCGGTTTGCAGCTTATCCAGGCTTTCTTTGAGGCTGTCGATCAACCGGTCTTTGGCAAAGTTGGCGACCCAGATTTTGCTGGTGATGAACAACTCTTCACGGGCAATGCCGCTGGCGGCGATGGCCTGGCCGACTTCGGCTTCGTTTTCGTAGATTTGCGCGGTGTCGATGACCCGGTAGCCCAGTTCAAGACCGGTGCTCACCGAATCGATGACCACTTGGCCTTGCAGGCGAAACGTACCAAGACCGAATGCGGGAATAGACATCAAAGACTCCAGGGGTTGCAGTGGGAATGGGCGGGAGTATCCCCGGCTGCACCCTTGAGAAAAACCGCTGGTTTGGCAAAGCACTGTTTACCGCAAGTCATGAATGGGTTGTTGGAAGATCAAAAAATCTTCCTCCATCGTTCTCCAGATAGAACGATGAGGCTGATTTTTGCAGTCTAGTGCGCCAAAGGTCATGGTTTTAAGCTTTATCCATCGCGTCACACAACAGATTCAGAGGCCAAGATGAAAAACATCATCGGTATCTACACCAGTCCACGACCTCATTGGGTCGGCGACGGTTTTCCGGTTCGCACGCTGTTTTCCTACGACAACCTGGGCAAACACATCAGCCCGTTCCTGCTGCTGGATCACGCAGGTCCCGCCGAATTCACTCCGACCACCGAGCGTCGTGGCGTGGGTCAGCATCCGCACCGCGGGTTCGAAACCGTGACGATCGTCTACAAGGGCGAGCTGGAACACCGTGACTCCACCGGCAGCGGCGGCAAGATCGGCCCCGGCGATGTGCAATGGATGACCGCAGCCTCGGGGATCATTCATGAGGAGTTTCACTCCGAAGGTTTCGCCAAAACCGGCGGCACCCTGGAAATGGTGCAGCTGTGGGTCAACTTGCCGGCCAGGGACAAGATGGCCGAGCCCGGTTACCAGACGATTCTCGACGGCGACAATGCGCGTATCTATC
>NZ_JBFTMK010000282.1:0-6445 GCF_056396965.1 Pseudomonas sp. 05N434 | reverse complement strand
CGTCACGACCTTCGTTTCATCGGCACAGGCGGCTTTGAGGTGGCTCATCGAGTAATGCGCCAACCGGTCGAAAGCCATCACCGGAGGGCTATTTTCCGTGAATACGCCGCTGGCCAGCAGTGGCAGGATCCCGGCACTCGCCGCGCTGCACGACAGAGTGCTCAGGCAACTGGCGCCGAACAACTCGGACAGTTCGGTTTCGTATTGGTCCAGAATCGCCAGCTTGCAGCGGTTCCTGGAATTGGCGATGCGAAGTGTGCCGGTTTCCCACAGCGTGGTCATGGCGCCGTCGAGAATATCGGGATGGTGATCCAGCCCCAGGTATGACGTCGTACAGAAATCATGAAACGCTCTCCCGTACTGATCCAGCATGCGGTTGGCACTTTTTATCTCAACGTTGAGCCCCGCGATTTTTCCGGTTTCGGCGGCCTCCCAATCATGGTCAGCCAATGAAACGAGTTTGCGGTAGTTGGTGAAGGTGTGCGCCGTGTACGGTATCTGGCTCATGTGTAAGTGACATTCCTTGAATGAATCTATCCGTGGGTTTGTTGCAGTTTGTGTGTGTTGCCAGACTTTACAGAGAGTCCCGATGGGCTTTGAATCGGCTGTTTCCGGTAGTACTGAGAGTTGTAAGAGAATTAGTTGTAGGGCGATGCCCTGGGGTGCTGTGGGTAATTGGATGGCGGGCACGAATCGAATCCGGGCTATCCTGCCGACTCAGTCGAACCGAAATCATCGAGCCCTGCCATGCTGCAAAAAAGCCTGATCCGCCGTCTCGACCTGATCACTCTCCAGCTGTTTGTGGCCGTTCACGAAGAGGGCACCTTGACCCGTGCCGCCGCCCGCGAAGCGATCGCGGTGTCGGCGGCCAGCAAGCGGTTGATGGAGCTGGAGGAGGCGCTGGGCATCAGCCTGTTCGTACGCCAGGCCAAGGGCATGACGCTGACACCGGCCGGTGAAACCCTGCTGCACCATGCCCGGCAGATGCTGTTCAACGTCGAGAAAATGGGCCTCGAACTGGGCGAACACAGCCATGGTGTGCGCGGTTATGTGCGGATGCTCGCCAACCTGTCGGCGATCATTCAATTCCTGCCCGAAGACCTGCGGGACTTTTCCGCGCGCCATCCGCAGGTCAAGACCGACCTCGAAGAGCGCCCCAGCAGCGGGGTGATTCAAGGCGTGCTCGATGGCGTGGCGGACCTCGGGATCTGCTCCAGCGACAGCGACGTCAAGGGGCTGCACAGCGTTGTATATCGCCAGGACAAACTGGTCGTGCTGATGCCGGCCGATCATCCGCTGGCGAGTCGTTCGGCCTTGGCTTTTGCCGACACGCTGGACAGCGATTACGTCGGTCTGCATTCGGCCAGTTCCATCAACATGCGCACCCATGCGGCCGCGCGCAAGGCCGGCAAGGTGCTGAGGTTGCGGATCCATGTGCCGGGGTTCGACGCCATGTGCCGGATGGTTCAGGCCAACATGGGCATCGGCATCCTGCCGCTAAAGGCCTACGAACTGTTTGGCCGGGCGCTGGGGTTGCACGCGGTGCCGCTGACGGATGACTGGTCGGATCGTGCGTTGATTCTGGTGGTGCGCGATGAAGTGGCGCTGTCGCCGGTGAGCCGGATGTTGTTTGAGCATTTGCGCGGCCAGACCTGACAGTTCTCGATTGCATGGACGAGCATTCGCGTTTCGCGAACGGTCGTTGCCAACAGAAGGTTGGATTCCATGCCACTCGGTCCTCTAGCCTTGGCGCATATTCCAAGAACAAGAGGTACCCCCGCGATGACTGCCCCCTTGAGTGCAATCAAAGTGATTGAGATCGGCACGCTGATCGCCGCGCCGTTTGCCGCGCGCATGCTGGCCGAGTTCGGCGCCGAAGTGATCAAGATCGAAGCCATGGGCCAGGGCGATCCCCTGCGTAAATGGCGCAAGCTGCACGAAGGCACTTCGTTGTGGTGGTACCTGCAATCGCGAAACAAGAAGTCCCTGGCGCTGAATCTGAAATCCCCTGAAGGCATTGAACTGGTCAAGCAACTGGCGAGCGACGCCGATGTGCTGATTGAAAACCTGCGCCCCGGCGCCCTGGAGAAACTCGGCCTGGGCTGGGACGTGTTGCATGCCCTCAATCCCAGCCTGACGCTGGTGCGCATTTCCGGTTACGGCCAGACCGGCCCGTACCGTGATCGTCCGGGTTTCGGGGCGATCGGCGAGGCGATGGGCGGGATTCGCTATACCACCGGTACTCCCGGTTCGCCGCCGGCCCGAGTGGGGGTGAGTCTGGGTGATTCCCTGGCTTCGCTGCACGCGGTCATCGGTGCCTTGATGTCGCTGCTGCGGGTCAAGACCGGGCAGGGCGGCGGGCAAGTGGTCGATGTGTCGTTGGCCGAAAGCGTGTTCAACGTCATGGAAAGCCTGGTGCCGGAATACGACATGCTCGGTCATGTGCGTGAGCGCAGCGGCGGGGCGTTACCGGGTATTGCGCCGTCCAATACCTACCTGACTGCCGACGGTGCCTACGTGGTGATCGCCGGCAACAGCGACCCGATCTACAAGCGTCTGATGGCGGTGATTGGCCGGGCCGACCTGGCCGAAGCGCCGGAGTTTGCGCATAACGATGGCCGCGCCGCCAAAAGTAATGTGCTCGACGCAGCCATTACTCACTGGACCAGCAGCCTGCCCATCGATGAGGTGTTGGCGGCTCTGGAAGCTGCCGAAGTCCCGGCCGGGCGCATCTATTCGGTGGCCGACATCGTTGCCGATCCTCACTATCAAGCGCGGGGCATGCTGCTCAACGCCGAACTGCCGGGTGGTGCCTCGGTGAAGATGCCGGGCATCGTTCCGAAAATGTCCGAAACCCCCGGTGGCGTGAACTGGTCGGGGCCGAGTCTGGGTCAGCACACCGACGGCATCCTCGCGGGGCTGGGCCTGACTGACCAGGACATCGAACGGTTGAAAGCTGAAGGGGTGGTGCAATGATCACTGATTATTCCCAGACGCTGATCGTTCAGGAGGTTTCCCCGCGTGACGGCTTGCAGATCGAGCCTACCTGGGTCGAAACCGCCGACAAGATTGCGTTGATCGATCAGTTGTCGCTGGCGGGTTTCAGCCGCATCGAAGCCGGTTCGTTCGTGTCGCCCAAGGCGATTCCGGCGCTGCGCGATGGCGAGCCAGTGTTCAAGGGCATCGCCCGACAGCCGGGCGTGATCTATGTCGCGTTGATCCCTAACCTCAAAGGCGCACAACGAGCACTGGACTCGGGGGCTGACGAGCTGAACCTGGTGATGTCCGCCAGCCAGACCCATAACCTGGCAAACATGCGGATGCGCTGCGAGGCGTCATTGGCTGCGTTCGGCGAGATCGTCGAGTTCGTTCGCGGCACGCCGGTGCGGCTCAACGGCAGCATCGCCACGACTTTCGGTTGCCCGTTCGAAGGCAAGATCGATGAGGACCGCGTGCTGCAGATTGTCGAGGCTTATCAGGAGCTCGGCATTACGGGCATTACCCTGGCCGACACCACCGGCATGGCCAATCCACGCCAGGTCGACCGTGTGGTGCGACGGGTGTTGCAACGGGTTTCACCGGCTGATCTGACCCTGCATTTCCACAACACGCGCGGCCTCGGCCTGTGCAATGTACTGGCAGCTTACGAGGCCGGAGCCCGGCGCTTTGACGCAGCCCTCGGTGGTCTTGGCGGTTGCCCGTTTGCACCGGGTGCCTCGGGCAATATCTGCACCGAAGATTTGGTCAACCTGTGCGATGAAGTCGGCATTCACACCGGCATCGACTTGCCGTTGTTGCTGCGATTGTCGCGAGGCTTACCCGCATTGCTGGGCCATGAAGTGCCCGGGCAGCTCGCCAAGGCCGGACGTAACTGCGACCTGCACCCGACACCGTCCTGAACCCACCGAACAAACTCCTAAAAAAGCCGCAACGAACCAGACAACAAAAACAATCGGACGCCCACGGGACGTCTGCCTGGAGAAACCACGATGAGCCTCAATGTTCTGGAGGCGGGCGTGAGCCCGTCCGTTAGTCACGACGCCGAAAAAGCCCTGGTCCGCAAAGTCGCCTGGCGACTGATGCCGCTGATCATGGTCTGCTACCTGTTCGCATTTTTCGACCGCATCAACATCAGCTTCGCCAAGTTCCAGTTGCAGGCCGACCTGAGCCTGAGCGATACCGCTTACGGCCTCGGCGCCGGGCTGTTTGTAGTCGGTTATGTGATCTTTGAAGTGCCGAGCAACATGATGCTTTACAAGGTGGGTGCCCGGCGCTGGATCGCCCGGATCATGATGTCGTGGGGGCTCGCGACGGCGGCCATGGTCTTCGTCAACAGCGAATGGCAGTTCTACGCCCTGCGTTTCGTGATCGGTGCGATGGAGGCGGGTTTTGCTCCGGGCGTGTTGTATTACCTGACGCTGTGGTTCCCGCAGCATTATCGGGGGCGCATCACCTCGATGCTGTTTCTCGCGTCGGCGTTTGCCGGGCTGGTTGGCGCACCGTTCTCCGGGTTGGTGCTGCAACACCTTGATGGCTTCCTCGATATGCGCGGCTGGCATTGGCTGTTTCTGCTCGGTGGCGTTCCTTGCATCGGCCTTGGCTTGTTGGTGCTGACCGTGCTCAAGGACCGCATCGAAGATGCCCATTGGTTGACCCCGTCGGAGAAGACACTGCTCGCCAGCCGTATCGCGCACCACGAACCCCACAAGAGCGGCGGCTCCTTGCTGGCCGCACTCCGGATTCCGGGTTTCCTGATGCTGGGGCTGATCTACTTTCTGATTCAGGTGGCGTCCTACGGCTTGAATTTCTGGGCGCCGCAACTGATCCGCAGTGCCGGTACCGAGAGCCCGGTGATGATCGGCTTGCTGACCGCCATTCCCTACATCTGCGGCGCCATCAGCATGGTGGTGATCGGGCGGTTATCCGACGCCACCGGTGAGCGGCGCAAGTTTGTCGCGGGTCTGGTGGCGGCAGGTGCGGTGGGTTTCTTCTGCGCAGGAATTTTCGCCAACCACACGACTTTCCTGATTGTTGCCCTGGGCTTGCTCGGTGCCGGGATCATCGCGTCCATCCCGAGCTTCTGGACCCTGCCACCGAAACTGCTGGCCGGTGCCGGGGCAGGCGCCGCTGGCGGGATCGCGGTGATCAATACCCTTGGCCAGTTCGGTGGGATCGTCAGCCCGGTCATGGTCGGGCGGATCAAAGACCTGACCGGCAGCACCACCCCCGCGTTGTACGTCATCGGTGTCGCCGCGCTGATCGCCGCTGCGTTGTTGCTGTGGGGGTTGCCGCAGAAGCTGCGCACGCTCGACAAGTTCTGAAGTTCGCGGCGTCAGAAATACCGCTTTCGCGAGCAAGCCCGCTCCCACATTGACCGCGTCGGGCACAGGATTCGTGCCCGCCGCCACTCCCTGTGGGAGCGGGCTTGCTCGCGAAGACTGACTCTCAGCCAACAAAGCCCCCGTCGGCTGTACGCTCAAGGATGTTTAAGCTTTACTCTCCGCTCGCGACCACCCAGAGAGACTCAAGGTTACCCAACCCATGCTAACCGGCCTCAACCACCTGACCCTCGCCGTCACTGACCTGAACCGCAGCGTGGCGTTCTATCGCGATCTGCTGCAACTTCAGCTTTCAGCCACTTGGGACACCGGTGCCTATCTCTCGCTACCCGGTCTGTGGCTGTGCCTTTCTTTCGATCCACGGCGCGAATCCACGCCCGCCGCCGACTACACCCATTACGCCTTCAGCCTCGAAGCTGTGGACTTCCTGCCGTTCGTCGAACGCCTGCGATCCGCCAACGTGCGGGAATGGCGGGATAACCGCAGCGAAGGTGCGTCGTTCTATTTTCTCGACCCGGATGGGCACAAGCTCGAGGCGCATGTCGGGTCTCTGGCGTCGCGGCTGGCGGCTTGTCGGCAGCGACCCTATGCGGGGATGAAGTTCTTCGACGATCAGTGAGTCGATGTTCGGCGTCCTGAGATAGAATTGCGCCCCTTGTCCAGCCGTGCAGAGTTGCTGCATTGGTCCATGTTGCCCTGGTTGATCATCTTGAGCTTCATTGGTGGCCTTTTGGCCTACGCTATGCTCATTGGCATCGTCGGTGCGCGTCAGGTGCGCACGTTGTATCAGCGTCATGAACTGGCGATTACCCGCTTGTGCGGGGTCATGTTCATCGGTTTCGCCATCAATGCCCTGGTGCATGCGCTGCCGGGGCTGGTGACGAACAAGGCTTGAGGCTGAACGCAGGGAAGCGTCGGCTGCACAGTCATCGCTCGGGCGTATGACCGGTCAGGGAGGGTTGTTCAATGTTGCATTGTCCGGACATGCTCTCTGCATCATGGAAACCAGAAATTCCGCGCCAATGGCGAGTTACATCGATCTCTTGCTGGACGCCGTCTGTGCGGTGGACAAACATGCTGGACGCCGTCTGTGCGGTGGACAAACA
>NZ_JBFTMK010000281.1:0-6471 GCF_056396965.1 Pseudomonas sp. 05N434 | reverse complement strand
TTGTGGCGAGGGAGCTTGCTCCCGTTCGGCTGCGGAGCAGTCGCAAAGCCATACAGCGCGGTGCATCCGGGAGAAATTGGTTTACAGGTTTTGGGGGCGCTTCGCACCCCAGCGGGAGCAAGCTCCCTCGCCACAGGAGGTTGAATCCTACAGGGGGGAGTGGCGGATCAGTGTGTTGTGTACTTCTGTAGTCGATTGCTGATCCAGCTCCAGCCAGAACTGCTGCTTGCCGGCGATCTCGGCGGCGGCCGGCAAGCCGTCGCGATAAACCAGCCGATTGCTCGCCAGCGCCGGCACTTTCGCGCCCGGCAGCAGGGTGCCGGCGAGGTTCAGCGGATCGACCCCGCACACCGCGATCAAGCTACCGTCATGGGGGCGCCGCCTGACTTCACGCAACAACGGGATCGCCTCGGGCAGGGCAAACTGTTCGCCGGCCAGGCCACTGACAAACCGCCCGCCACGAATCTCGCCCCGGGCCTCCAGCCGATGGAACGTGYGCAGCAATTCCCGCCAACTCGGCAACCAGTCCGCCTCGCGCTCCAGCAAGCGCCAGAACACCACGCCGTACCGGCGCAGCAAGGTCATGGCGATGTGTTCCAGGGTTTCTGTGGGTGTGGACGTCGGGCGTTGTTTATCCACAACCGGCTTATCCACAACCGRCGCGACCGCACTGCGGCGCAGCAACGCCCAACGCCCGGCGTCGTCCATCCCGCCGACAAACGCTCCACGCCCGCGTCGGCTGCTGCGATTCTGGCGTTTGCTGGCCGGGGTGATCAGCGCCCGCAACCCGGCGAAACTGTCGGCGTTGACCAGTCCGGCACCGACCAGTTCCTGCAAGGCGATTTCCAGTTCCGAGCGCAGCAGATGGGCCTCGTGCATCAGCTCATCAAAAAACAGCGCGCCGTGCTGGCTGAGTGCTGCATGGACCTTTTGTGTTTTGGGCGACAACTCGTTGACCGGCGTCTGCTCGGTCAAGCTGCTCCACAACCCGACCTGATTACGCGGCAGCAGCAGAATCGGCGTGCTGCGCAATGCCGTGCCGGTGCTCTTGTTGCGCGCGGTCAGGCGGGTCCAGACCAGTTTGCCGCTGCGGCATAACTCATCCAGCCAGCTCGCCGAATAGTCTTTGAGCCGCGCCGGTAGAATGTCGCTGTCCCATGCCGAAGCGGCGGCGGGGTAGCCTTCGAACTGGCTGATGATCGCCGGCAACACTGCGCTGCCCTGGCCTCGGCTCAGGGTGGAAAGATGCTGCCAGTCGAACAGAAAGCGCATGAAATCCTGCAACGCCACTGGCTCGATTTCCCGGCGCAGCCGTTTGACCGTGTAGCGATGAATCCGCGCCAGCAGATGCCGTTCGCACCATTCCTCTTCGCGGGTGCCGGGGCTGAATTGCCCGCGCAGCACGTAACCTTCGCGTTCCAGTTGGGCCAGGGCCTGAGTGACTTGAAGCGCCGGTAAACCGAGCGGTTCGGCAATCGCTTTCAGCGGCAATGGACCAAACGCACTGAGTCGCGCGCGGACCACTTCCAGCACCGCTTCGTCCGGCTCCCAGGTTTCATCGAAACCKGGCAACGCCTCCAACGACGGAAACAAGGTGGCCTGTGGATAAATCGCCCGCAGGCAGGTCAGTCGCTCCAGTGGCAGCCACAGCGATTGCTTGGCGTTGATCTGCAAACGGCTGGCGCGGCCACTGTTGGCCAGGGTGTTCAGCCATTCGAGCCAATTGGGGTTGGCCCGGGCCTCGGCGTCGGTGATGCACGCCAGGCTCATCAAGGCCTCATGCATTTCATCGAGGCCGGTTGGCGTTGGCCAGGCTTCGTCGCGCACCGCGGCAATCGCGTCGGCGTCCAGCGCACCGAGGTCGTCGGTGGACTGCGGATCGCTCCAGCGACGGTTGAGTACCGCCTGAGTACGGCGTTCTTCCAGCGGCGCGTCGTCGAGGAAGGTGTAGGGGCGGGCACTGAGGATTTCCGCCGCCAGTGGCGAAGGCGCCGGCAGGTCGCGGCTGATCAGGCGGATATCGCCCTGTTCCATGCGCCGCAACAACGCCAGCCAGCCTTCGCTGTCCATGGCCTCGTGCAGGCAATCGTCGAGGGTTTGTTCCACCAGCGGATGGTCGGGAATCTCGCGCTCGCCGGCGAGGTTTTCCACGCAGGCGATCTGATCGGGAAACACGCTGGCGATCAGGTCTTCGCTTTTCATCCGTTGGATCTGCGGCGGCACTTTGCGGCCGCCGCTGTAGCGTGGCAGCGCGAGGGCGACCCCGGCATTCCAGCGCCAGCGTACGCCGAACAGCGGGGCTTCGAGCACCGCTTGAGTCAGGATATGTTCGGCGCTGTTGCTGTGCAGGTAGCGCCAGACGTCGTCCAGCTCGAAGCTGTGGCTGCTGGACAGCGACAACACGATGGCGTCCTCGCTGGCGGCGGCCTGCAATTCGAAGTTGAAGGTGCGGCAGAAACGCTTGCGCAGGGCCAGGCCCCAGGCGCGGTTGATGCGGCTGCCGAACGGTGAGTGGATGATCAGTTGCGTACCGCCTGACTCGTCGAAAAAGCGCTCCATCACCAGTGTGTCCTGGGACGGCAAGGCGCCGAGGGTCAGGCGGGCCCGGGCCAGGTAGTCGACCAGTTGCTCGGCGCTGGCGAGGTTCAGGCCGAGAGTGTCGGTCAGCCAGTCGAGGGCCTGTTGCAGATCGCCGGGTGTGGCGGCGAGGAGTTCATCGAGTTGCGCTTGCAGGCGGGCCACGGCGAACGACAGTTCATTGCTGCGACCGGGTGCTTCACCGAGCCAGAACGGAATGGTCGGCGGCTGGCCCTGAGCATCTTCGACCCGGACCTTGCCGGTTTCGACCCGCAGGATTCGATACGACGTATTGCCCAGCTGAAAGATATCCCCGGCGATGCTTTCCACCGCGAAGTCTTCGTTGACGCTGCCGATGTTCAGCCCCTGAGGCTCCAGCAACACGCTGTAGTCGGCGTTGTCGGGAATCGTCCCGCCGCTGGTCACGGCGGTCAGCTTGGCGCCCCGACGACCGCGCAAGGTGCGGCTTACGGCGTCCCGGTGCAGGTACGCGCTACGTATGCCCTGGCGACCGTTGTAGCCCTCGGCGAGCATGTGCAGCAGCGCCTGATAATGCTTTTCGTCGAGCTTGGCGTAAGGCGAGGCTTTACGCAGCATCTCCAGCAACGCCTGCTCGTGCCATTCCTGGCAACTGACCTCGGCGATGATCTGCTGGGCCAGCACGTCCAGCGGCGCTTCGGGGATCAACAAGGTGTCGAGTTCGCCACGGCGCACGCAATCGAGCAAAGCGGCGCATTCGATCAGGTCGTCGCGGGTGGTGGCGAACAATCGGCCCTTGGGTGTGCCGCCGACCTGGTGCCCGGAGCGGCCGACCCGTTGCAGAAAACCGGCAATCGAGCGTGGCGAAGCGATCTGGCACACCAGGTCGACGTCGCCGATATCAATCCCCAGTTCCAGCGAGGCGGTGGCGATCAGCACTTGCAGCTCGCCGCGCTTGAGCCGTTGCTCGGCGTCCAGGCGAAACTCCTTGGCCAGGCTGCCATGGTGGGCGGCCACCGCGTCTTTGCCGAGGCGTTCGCTCAAGTGTCGGCTCAGGCGTTCGGCCAGGCGCCGGGTGTTGACGAAAATCAGCGTGGTCCGGTGTTCGCGGGCGAGGGCGGCGAGGCGGTCATAGACCAGCTCCCACACGTCGTTGGCCATCACCGCTGACAACGGCACGGGCGGCACTTCGATATCGAGATCCCGTGGGCGGGCATGGCCGATGTCGATGATTTCGCAGTCGCGATCACCGCCAACCAAAAAACGCGATACCGCCTCGATGGGTTTTTGCGTGGCGGACAGGCCGATCCGCACCAACGGTTGCGGGCAAAGCGCTTGCAGGCGCTCCAGGCTCAGGGCCAGGTGACTGCCGCGTTTGCTGGCGGCGATGGCGTGGATTTCGTCGACGATCACCGTTTGCGTGGTGCCGAGCATTTTCCGGCCGGAGTCGGAGCCGAGCAGCACGTATAAGGATTCCGGAGTGGTCACCAGAATGTGCGGCGCGGTTTTGCGCATGGCCGAGCGGTCTTTTTGCGGCGTATCGCCGGTGCGCACGGCGGTGCTGATCGGCACGTCGGGCAGGCCCATCAGGCGTAACTGCTCGGTGATGCCGGCCAGCGGGTTTTGCAGGTTGATCCGGATGTCGTTGGACAGGGCCTTGAGCGGCGAAACGTAGACCACCAGGGTTTCGTCTGGCAGGCCATCCGGGTTTTCCAGGCCACGATGGACCAGATCGTCGAGCACGGCCAGAAACGCGGTGAGGGTTTTGCCGGAGCCGGTGGGCGCGGCAATCAGCGTTGAACGGCGCTGGCGGATCAACGGCCACGCCCGGGCCTGGGCGGCGGTAGCCGTCGCGAAGGTGTTGCTGAACCAGGCGCTGACGGCGGGGTGGAAACCGTTCAGAGCGCTGTCTGCGGGGATGGGCAGGTTCATGAGCCAATTTATGCGGGTGGGGACGGGAAGTTGCAAGTACCGCTCAGGCTCTGTGTTGCTCCTGAGGCCAGTAGCGGCACCACAAATCCCCGGGAACTACACTTTACGGGTGACGGTTGCGCACTAAACCCGCAAAATGCAACGATTCCGGCAATTATTGAGGACATCGCCTGCGGGCGCTGTCGATAAAGCCATCGTTCCAATCAGACTGGGCCTGCTGACTCTATGCGAATGCGCCTTATGTTACTGGGCGGCGGAAATGCCCTTGGGCAGGCGCTGATTCGCCTCGGTGCGGAGGAAGACATCGGTTTCCTCGCCCCCCGCCCACCACAAGACGGCTGGGACGCCGCGAGCCTGACGCAACTGCTCGACGATACCCGTCCGGATGCGTTGATCAATCTCGCCTACTATTTCGACTGGTTCCAGGCGGAGACCGTCAGCGAACAGCGTCTGGCCGGGCAGGAGCGCGCCATCGAGCGTCTGGCCGAATTGTGCCAGCATCACAACATCGTGCTGGTGCAACCGTCGAGTTATCGCGTGTTCGATGGCTCCCGGGCGACCGCCTACAGCGAAAAAGACGAACCGGTACCGTTGGGCCTGCGCGGTCAAGCTTTGTGGCGCATTGAGCAAAGCGTGCGCGCCACTTGTCCACAGCATGTGTTGCTGCGTTTCGGCTGGCTGCTCGATGACAGCCCCGAGGGCACCCTCGGGCGATTCCTCGCCCGAGCCGAGAAAGCTGAAGAACTGCTGTTGGCGGATGATCGTCGCGGTAATCCGACGCCGGTGGACGACGCTGCCCGAGTGATCATTTCGGTGCTCAAGCAACTCGATTGTGCTGCGCCGCTGTGGGGCACCTACCACTACGCCGGGCATGAGGCGACCACACCGCTGGCACTGGGGCAGGCGATTCTCACTGAAGCGCGCGCCCTGCATCCGCTGGCCATCGAAGCGCCGACCGCCCAGGCTCACGCCGCGCGGCCCGACGCTGCCGAAGAACCGCAACACGCAGTGCTGGCCTGCAAGAAAATTCTGCACACCTTCGGGATCAAGCCCCGCGCCTGGCGCGCGGCACTCCCGGGCTTACTGGATAGGTTTTATCGCCATGGCTGACGGCCCTGTTTTAATCACCGGCGGCGCCGGTTTCATCGGTTCGCACCTGACCGATGCCTTGCTTGCCAAAGGTCATTCGGTGCGAATTCTCGATGACCTGTCCACCGGCAAGCGCAGCAACCTGCCGATGGACAATCCCCTCGTCGAACTGATCGAAGGCGATGTCGCTGATGCCGCCCTGGTGGCGCAGGCGATGCTCGGTTGCAGCGCGGTGGCGCATCTGGCCGCGGTGGCTTCGGTGCAGGCTTCGGTGGATGACCCGGTGAAAACTCACCAGAGCAACTTCATCGGCTCGCTGAACGTCTGCGAAGCCATGCGTCAGGCCGGTGTCAAACGCGTGTTGTACGCGTCCAGCGCAGCGGTCTATGGCAACAATGGCGAGGGCGAGTCGATCGACGAAGACACGCCCAAGGCACCGTTGACGCCGTATGCGGTGGACAAGTTGGCGAGCGAGCATTACTTCGATTTCTATCGCCGCCAGCATGGTCTGGAACCGGTGATTTTCCGCTTCTTCAACATCTTCGGCCCGCGTCAGGATCCGTCTTCGCCATACTCCGGTGTGATCAGCATTTTCAGCGAGCGCGCGCAGAAAGGCCTGCCGATCACCGTGTTCGGTGATGGCGAGCAGACTCGGGATTTTGTCTACGTCGAGGATCTGGTGGACGTGCTGGTGCAAGCCATCGAGAAACCGCAGGTCGAGGTCGGCGCGGTGAATGTCGGCTGGAATCAGGCGACGACCCTCAAGCAAATGCTTGAAGCCCTTGAAGCCGTAGTGGGCAAGCTGCCGCCCGTTAGCTTTGGCCCGGCGCGTTCCGGTGACATCCGCCATTCACGAGCGAATAACCGGCGTTTGCTGGAGCGGTTCACCTACCC
>NZ_JBFTMK010000280.1:0-6497 GCF_056396965.1 Pseudomonas sp. 05N434 | reverse complement strand
GTATTGGAGGTGTTGAGAGAGCCATTGGAATCCGGCCACATCGTGATTTCCCGCGCCAAGGACCGCGTTCGCTTTCCGGCGCGCTTTCAATTGGTGGCTGCGATGAATCCCTGCCCCTGTGGATATCTTGGCGAGCCAAGCGGCCGTTGTTCATGTACGCCGGACATGGTGCAGCGCTATCGCAACAAGCTGTCGGGGCCGCTGCTGGACCGCATCGATCTGCACCTGACGGTTGCTCGTGAGGCCACGGCGTTGAATCCTGCGTTGAAACCCGGCGACGATACAGCCACCGCCGCCGAGTTGGTTGCCGATGCAAGAGAGCGGCAACACAAACGCCAGGGTTGCGCCAATGCCTTCCTCGACCTGCCAGGCCTACGCCGGCACTGTAAGTTATCCACAGCCGATGAAAACTGGCTGGAATCCGCCTGCGAGCGTTTAACGCTGTCGTTGCGAGCGGCCCATCGACTGCTCAAGGTCGCGCGCACGCTGGCGGACCTTGAACAAGCCGACGGGATCAGACGCGAACACTTGGCCGAAGCGCTGCAATATCGGCCAACAACGCTCTAGTCCGTATCACCCCTTGGTCAGATCAACCAACGGCGTCTGCCGCACTTCAGTCTCCCGACCACCCTGAATCTCGCTCACCCGCTTCAACGCCTTATCCACAGCCGCCTTATCCGCCAACAAGCTGTAGCTGATACGGAACTGCTTCTGTTCCTTCGGCGCAATTGTCGGCACCAGGTTCAGTGGCCGCTGATACCGGCGGTTATAGGAAAAGCTCGTTCCCGGCTCCAGCCCCGTAACATAGCCCTGGCCCTGGGTATCGGTGTTTTTCCACAGGGAGAACACCGGCAGTGTTTGAGTGTTGAAGCCGACCGAGACACCCAGGCTGCCGGCCTTGTTATGCAGCACGGTCAACGTATCGCCCTTGGCATCGGCATACGGCACCACGTTGTAAACCGTTTCGTCGTAGTCCTTGGTCGGTGCGCGGTAGGTTTGCCAGTCCGGCAAATCGCCCTTGGCTTTGTCGTTGAACGGCGACACCTGCTTCACCGGAGCGGCGAAACGGGCGCCCTGTTCCAGGAACGGAGTGCTGAAGTTGCTGTGATACAGCGCCTGGTATTCCTTCGGATAATCACCATTGTTGGTCAGGGTGTCGTTGAGGGTGAACACTACGCTGCCGGGCTCGGTAACCAGTTCGGTCGCGACGGAGAAGTCGACTTTCTTGAATGCCTGCTCTTTCAGTTCACCGCGCAGGCTGATGGCGTATGGCGGTTTTTCATCAATGTGCAGGGTGACTTTGTTGGCCGGGATGTTGGCGGCGCGACCGTGCAGGGTCAGCAGCTCGCCATTGTCCATGCCGGGATGGCCGACCCATTCGTAGCCGCAGCGGGTGACCAGTTCATTGAAACCTTCCAGCCAGCCCAGGCCACCGCGGCCGTTGAGTTCGATGAAGGACGGGTTGACCACTTCCTTGACCGGCGAATCCCAGCCCATGCGCACATTGCCGACCGAAGCTTGCAGCACGTTCATGCCGCGAGTCGGCACCACCGAGAGTTTCATCGCGCCATTATCGATGTCGACAATGCTGACGCCCTCCTGCCGACCGCCATGCAAGGTGCGCAGGGTCACGGAGAAGGGCTTGTCGGTTTTCACGCCGAGTTGCTGGCTGGTGATCTGCCAGTTCTGGGCGGCTTTGTCGGTATCGAGCAGGACGTAATCCCAGGCCATGGCGTGGGAAGCAGCGGACAGTGCGCTGAGGGCAACGAAGAGTTTGAGCGGGGTCATGGCAGCAGCCTTTCTTGGAGTTGTGCCATTTTTATAAACTTGAAGAAACGTTTCAGCAAGCATAAAAATCGAGATCACGACGGCAAACGCCAAATGATCGTCGATACGGGGCTTGTGGATAACGCGCAGAATCGAGTTGATGCCATCGCGAGCCTGCTCGCGATGGCTGTTTCGGAGGCGCCTCAGCGGAACCGGTCAACCTCATGCCGCAAGTCCGCCGCGAGCTTCTCCAGCTCTTTGGCAGTCACCGCCAGGTTCGACACCACTTCCCGCTGCTCACTGTTCGCCAAGGCAATGCTTTGCAGGTTGCTGCTGAGCAAGGTCGCGGTGCTGCTTTGCTCCTGGGTCGCGGTGGTGATGGCGGCGAATTGCTGACCGGCCGAGCGACTTTGCTCATCGATTCGCGCCAGGGCTGAGGCGACGTTGGCGTTGCGCGACAAGCCTTCCTGCATCAGCACGTTACCCTGCTCCATGGTGCTGATCGCGTTGCCGGTTTCCTGCTGGATACTTTGGATCATCCCGGAAATTTCGTCAGTGGCCTGGCGAGTGCGTGAAGCCAGGTTGCGCACCTCATCGGCCACCACCGCAAACCCACGACCTTGTTCACCGGCACGGGCGGCTTCGATGGCAGCGTTGAGCGCCAGCAAATTGGTTTGCTCGGCGATCGCGGTGATCACCCCGACGATGCCGCCGATTTCCTGGGAGCGCTGACCCAAGGTGTTGATTACCGTCGCGGTGCTGTTCAGCGCACCGGCGATTTGCTCCAGGGATGAGGACGCTTCGTCCATCGACGTACGACCGATCTGGGTTTGCTGTGCGTTTTCCTGCGCCAGGCGCTGGGTGTTGCCCATGTTGTCGGCGATGTTCAGCGAGGTGGCGCTGAATTCTTCCACGGCGCCGGCCATGCTGGTGATTTCGCCGGACTGCTGCYCCATCCCTTCATAGGCACCACCGGACAAGCCAGACAACGCCTGGGCGCGGCTGTTGACCTCTTCCGAGGCTCTACGAATGTGCTCGACCATGGTCGACAAGGCCTGGCTCATCTGGTTGAAAGCGCGGGCCAACTGACCGATTTCGTCGTTGCTCGACACGTTCAGGCGCACGCTCAAATCACCGGCCCCCAAGGCTTCGGCCTGACGCACCAGATCCCCCAGCGGCGCCAGTTTGCTGCGCAACAACCAGACCGCCGAACCCACCGCCAGCAACATCGCCAACAGGCTGCCGATGGCCAGACGAATGCCGACGCTCCAGGTCACCGCGCGGATTTCCGCTTTCGGCATGCTCGCCACCACCGACCATGGGCCGCCTTCGAACGGCACGGCAATGCTGTAGAAGTCTTGCGACTTGTCGCTCCAGAAATCGCCCTTGCCCGGTGTCTTGGCCAGACCGACGATGGCCGGTGCTGCCACGTCCAACGCTTGCACACCGGCGATCGGCACCAGCCATTTGTTCTGCTCATCGAGCAGCGCCAGGGAGCCGGTCTGGCCGATGCGGAAGCGCTTGAGGTTTTCGAACTGGGCGTTCTGGGCGTCGGTGTAATCGAATCCTACGAACAGCACGGCAATCACCTTACCGCCGCTGTCGCGTACGGGGGTGTACTGAGTCATGTAGGACCGTTCGAAGAGCAWGGCGCGACCGACGTAGCTCTGCCCGGCCATCAAGCGCGCATAAGCCGGGTGAGCGTGATCCAGCAATGTGCCGATGGCCCGGGTGCCGTCCTGTTTGCTCAGGGACGTGCTGACCCGGATGAAGTCTTCGCCACTGCGCACGAACAGCGTCGCAACGCCGGCAGTCATTTGCTTGAACTCATCCACTTCCTTGAAGTTGTTGTTCAACACTTCGCCACCCAGGTGCAGGCCCGGGGTCTGCACGCCCGCCACGGTCACCGGCTCATCCGGATGCACGCTCAAACCGGCGCTGAAGCGCTTCTCGAACAGGCCGCTGAGGCGCTGGGTACTCTCACGCAACGTGCCGTGGAACGTGCTCAGCTGATCGGCCAGCAGCCGCGCCTCGCTGGCCAGGTGCTCTTCGCGGGTGGCGAGGTTGGCGGCGTCCAGCGAGCGCAGGGCAAACACGGTGCTGCCGCTGATGACAATCGCCAGTATCACGGCAAGCGCAAGACCCAGCTGTGAGGCAATCCGAGCACGAGGTTGAGACATGACAGCTCCTGACCCAGTGGGCCGGATCATCCTGATCCCGTCGCACTCGGCTAAATTTCTGATAGAGGGGAAAACGTGGAGCCTGGTACGAAGGTTCCATCAGCAGATTTTCGGCGGCAAAGCCGAATACTTGAGTGATTAACGGGGATATGGCTCAAGGCCGCCATTGCAGCGGCTCCATCGATTCAACCCAGGCGTTCGACATCCGGTAATTCCATGGCCCGGACTTCGCCTTGCAGGAAATCGCTGAGCCGGCGCAAACGTTCACCTCCCGGGCGGGTTTTCGGCCAGACCAGGTAATAATTCTCACCGCTGGCGACGGCCGTCGGCCACGGCAAACTCAGACGTCCCTGCGCGACATCCTCCGCCACCATCAGCAAATCACCCATGGACACGCCGTAGCCGCGGGCGGCAGCGATCATGCCCAGCTCCAGGGTGTCGAACACCTGCCCGCCCTTGAGCGAGACCTGATCGCTCAGGCCCATGCGCTCCAGCCAGTTGCGCCRGTCACGGCGGTCCGGCGTCGGGTGCAGCAGTTCGGTGCTGGCCAGGCGCGCAACGTCCCACGGTTGATCCTTCAGCAGATTCGGCGCGCCCACCGGAATCAACTCTTCGGGGAACAGCAAAGTCGTCTCCCAGTCCGGTGGAAAATGTCCGTTGCTGAGGATGACGGCGCAGTCGAAGGGTTCGTGGTTGAAGTCCACCGTATCGACGTCCATCCAGGCGCTGGTCAATTGCACCTCGTTCCCCGGTCGCAGGTGGCGAAAGCGACTGAGCCGCGCCAACAGCCAACGCATGGTCAGGGTCGACGGGGCTTTCATGCGCAGGATGTCGTCCTCGGCACGCAGGGTATTGCAGGCTCGTTCCAGGGCGGTGAAACCTTCGCGAATGCCCGGCAGGATCAGCCGCGCCGATTCGGTCAGTTGCAGGTTGCGCCCGCTGCGATGAAACAGCCGACAGGCGAAATGCTCTTCGAGCGTACGAATGTGCCGGCTGACCGCACTTTGCGTGATCGACAACTCTTCGGCGGCGCGGGTAAACGAACTATGCCGCGCCGCCGCTTCGAATGCTCGAAGGGCATACAAGGGAGGGAGACGACGAGACATTGGGAAACCTCCTATAGCGCGATTGCCTCAACTTATCAGAAAGTCCCGAGCATGAGTTTTAATCATGCTACCCATCCTTTTTATCCCTTTGTGGAAACCCCGCAGAGCGCCGAGAATCRACGCTTCCTGTTCTCTCTGACAATCGAGCGTGATGATCATGCAGCATCCAGCGCGTATTGAACTCTGGGCCATCCTGCGGCTGGCGGGGCCGTTGATTGCCTCGCAGTTGGCGCACATGTTGATGGTCCTCACCGACACCTTGATGATGGCGCGCCTGAGTCCCGAGGCGCTGGCCGGCGGCGGTCTGGGCGCGGCGACGTATTCGTTCGTGTCGATCTTCTGCATCGGCGTGATCGCGGCGGTCGGCACCCTGGTGGCGATCCGTCAGGGCGCGGGCGACATCATCGGCGCAGCGCGGCTGACCCAGGCCGGTTTGTGGCTGGCCTGGTTGATGGCGCTGGTGGCGGGTCTGCTGCTGTGGAACCTCAAACCGGTGTTGCTGCTGTTCGGCCAGACCGCAACCAACGTCCAGGCCGCCGGCCAGTTTCTGTTGATCCTGCCGTTCGCCCTGCCCGGCTACCTGAGTTTCATGGCACTGCGCGGCTTCACCAGCGCGATCGGCCGGGCGACGCCGGTGATGGTCATCAGCCTCGGCGGCACCGTGGCCAACTTCCTGCTCAACTATGCGTTGATCACCGGCATGTTCGGCCTGCCGAAAATGGGCCTGATGGGCATCGGTCTGGTCACAGCGATCGTGGCCAACCTGATGGCGCTGGCGCTCGCGCTGCACATTCGTCGGCACCCGGCCTATGACGCTTATCCGTTGCGCCAGGGGCTGTCGCGGCCCAATCGTCAGTACTTGAAGGAATTGTGGCGCCTGGGCCTGCCGATTGGCGGCACCTATGCGGTGGAAGTCGGCCTGTTTGCCTTCGCCGCGCTGTGCATGGGCACCATGGGCAGTACGCAACTGGCGGCGCACCAGATCGCCCYGCAAATCGTCTCGGTGGCGTTCATGGTGCCGGCGGGGCTTTCCTACGCGATCACCATGCGCATCGGCCAGCATTACGGCGCCGGGCAATTGCTGGATGCGCGGCTGGCCGGACGAGTCGGGATCGCCTTCGGGGCGGTGTCGATGCTGGGGTTTGCGATGGTCTTCTGGCTGCTGCCGAATCAGTTGATCGGCTTGTTCCTCGACCACAACGACCCAGCCTTTCGCCCGGTCATCGAACTGGCCGTGAGCTTGTTGGCGGTGGCGGCGTGGTTCGAGCTGTTCGACGGCACGCAAACCATTGCCATGGGCTGCATTCGCGGACTCAAGGATGCCAAGACCACGTTCCTGGTGGGTTTGGGCTGCTATTGGCTGATTGGTGCGCCGGCCGCGTGGTGGATGGCCTTCCATCTGAACTGGGGGCCGACGGGCGTCTGGTGGGGGTTGGCGCTGGGG
>NZ_JBFTMK010000279.1:0-6501 GCF_056396965.1 Pseudomonas sp. 05N434 | reverse complement strand
GTCATGGGGTTCTCTCCTTGAAGCCTTACCGCGAAGTCCGTTTCTGAAAGATCGAAAGGCGTGTATTACCAGGCAACAAAACGATTCACTGTTTGTGTGTTTTAAGAATGATCGAGTGTGGTGGTAGTCGCCTGTTGGAGACTAGATAAGAGTGCGTTCGAATAGGTGTCAATAGAACTGATTGGCTAAAGGTTGGTTCTTGGGTTATTCAGAAATTTCCTACGCAGTGTAGTTAGTAAACCGCATCGTGGTGTCGAATTTAGTCCAATATTTCGTGGGTTTTACGCCTTGGGAGCAGCAGCCCGTTGAGTGAGGGTGGTGAGGGATTTCATGGATTTTAAGGGAAGTGAATCTGTTGCAGGACATATATATGTACCGCACGGGAGGGCTGGAAGTTGTTTATGATTTGGGTGAATCAAAGAGGTCAGGGGGAGGAGGGGCATGAGGTTTTTAGAAGAAGGGGGGTGTCACTTCCATCCATGGAAGTTGACGTTTTTTTGAAAGGATGCAACTAAGCGTTGTTAAGGAATTTACTGAGAAACTGCTTCGTCCGTTCTTCTTTCGGGTTGGCAAAGAGTGCCTTGGCTTCGCCCTGTTCGACAATCACACCCTTGTCGAAAAACACCACACGGTTGGCCACGTCCCGAGCAAAACCCATCTCGTGGGTGACGATCACCATGGTGCGTTTCTCCTCGGCCAGGCCGCGGATGGTCGCCAACACTTCGCCCACCAATTCCGGGTCCAGCGCCGAGGTCGGTTCATCGAACAGGATTACTTCCGGTTCCATCGCCAGCGCCCGGGCAATCGCCACACGCTGTTGCTGACCGCCGGAGAGGCGTCGCGGGTAAGCGTCTTCCTTGCCCGCCAGGCCGACCTTGGCCAACAGCTTTTTACCCAAGGCAACGGCGTCGGCTCGTGGAATCTTTTTCACCACGATCGGGCCTTCGATAACGTTTTCCAAGGCTGTGCGATGGGGAAACAGATTGAAGTTCTGGAACACAAAACCCACGTGCTGGCGAAGGCGTCGTACCAGGCTCTGCTGCTGGTTCAGGGGGCGGCTGCCATCGATCTCGATGTCGCCGACCTTGATCCGGCCGCTGGTGGGTTCTTCCAGAAAATTCAGGCAACGCAGGAACGTGGTCTTGCCAGAGCCGCTGGGGCCGATGATTGCCACCACCTCGCCTTCCTTCACCTGCAGATCGATGCCGTTGAGCACCACCTGACCCTTGAACTGCTTTGTCAGCTTTTCCACGACAATCATGGGGTCAGGACTCCTGGTCGTGCCGATTGACCCGCTCTTCCAACTTGTTCTGCAGGTGCGAAAGCACCGTGGCCAGAACCCAGTAGATCAGCGCGGCGGCAAGATACATGGTGAAAATTTCGAAGGTACGGGCGGTGATCAGCTGCGCCTGGCGGAACAGCTCCGGCACCTGAATGGTGGCCGCCAGCGCGGTGTCCTTGACCAGCGAGATGAAGCTGTTGCCCAACGGTGGCAGGGCCGTGCGCATCGCTTGCGGCAGAATGGCCCGGCGCAGGGTTTGCGCGCGGGTCATGCCGATACTGGCCGCAGCTTCCCATTGGCCGCGCTCGATGGAGCTGATCGCGGCACGCAGGATTTCGCAGGCGTAGGCCGCCATGTTCAGCGAGAAGCCGATCAGGGCTGCCGGCAGCGGATCAAGTTCGATGCCCAATTGCGGCAAGCCGTAATAGATCACGAACAGTTGCACCAGCAACGGCGTGCCGCGAAAGAACGACACGTAGATGCGGGAAATCCAGCTCACCAGTTTGAAGCGCGACAGGCGCATCAACGCCAGGCCGAAGCCCATCAGCAGGCCGAAGAACATTCCGCCCAGGCTCAGGATGACCGTGTAATACGCGCCCTTGAGCAGGAAGGGCGCGGAGTCCAGCGCGAGTTGGAAAGCTTCTCCCATTATTGAGTGACGTCAGCGCTGAAGTATTTTTCCGAAAGCTTTTTCAGCGTACCGTCGGCACGCAGCTTGTCGATGGCTTTGTTCACCGCGGCCAGCAGTTCAGGCTCGCCTTTGCGCAGGGCAATACCGGCCTCCTGACGGGAGAACGCTTCGCCGGCGGCGGCAGTGTCCTTGGCCTTCCTGGCGTATTCCAGCGCGGCCAGGCGGTCGATCAGAATGGCGTCGATGCGGCCGACGCGCAGATCCTGGAACTTGCTCGGGTCATCTTCGTAGGTGCGGACGTCAGCCTTAGGCACATTCTCTTTCACCCACTGCTCGTAGTTGGTGCCCAGGCCTACGCCGACTTTCTTGCCGGCCAGATCGGCGGCGGTCTTGATGGTGTCTTTGTTTTTGGTCAGGGTCAGCGCCTGAATCCCGGAAACGGTGTACGGCTCGGAGAAGTCGTACTTCTTCTTGCGCTCTTCGGTGATGGTCACCTGGTTGATCACCGCGTCCAAACGCTTGGATTCCAGGGCCGCGAGGATGCCTTCCCATTTGGTCGGCTGCAGTTTGACCTTCACGCCCAGCTCTTTGGCCAAGGCTTCGGAGAACTCGACTTCGAAGCCGCTCAGTTTGCCGGCCTCGTCGACGAAGCTGAACGGTGGATAAGTGCCCTCCAGGCCGACGTTGATCACGCCCGCGTCCTTGATCTTTTGCAGTTGCTCTCCGGCAACCGCTTGCCCGAGCAGGCCGGCGCTCAGCGCCAGGCCCAACGAGCCCACCAGCAGATTTCTACGTAGTGCGGAAAAATTCATGACAAGCCCCTGTGTTTTCTTATGGAAGACGCTTAAGGAAAGTTGGCAAATTCGGGATTTGAACGACTGCGATATCCTGCCCTAAAGCAGCTTATGCGTCTCGCTGCAAATTCGCCTGCGGCGCGACTATATGATGGGATTTTTAGATTGGAAAATAATAAATATTAAGTTTGTTATTCTTTAAATGAATATTTGAGGAATGCGTTCCTGTGGCGAGGGGGCTTGCCCCCGTTCGGCTGCGAAGCAGTCGTAATGTCTGCTGACTCGATATGACTGCCGGACACAAGGGGCCGCTGCGCGACCCAACGGGGGCAAGCCCCCTCGCCACAGGACTATCGGCTATAAAAAGTCTTTGTAGGCAAACAACGCCGGCGCTCCACCGGTGTGCAGGAAGATGATCGGGCCCGCATCGAAGCGCTGGCGCCCGATGCCGTCGAGCAAACCAGCCATGGCCTTGCCGGTATACACCGGGTCCAGCAACAACCCTTCCTGGCTCGCCAACAGCTTCACCGCCGCCAGCGTCCCGGCATTCGGCTCGCCATAACGCGGGCCGAAATATTCGTCCCACAGTTCGACTTTGAAACTCGCCGGCAGGCCCACGCCTAACAGCTCGGCAGTGCGTTCGGCGAGGCCCTGGACTTTCGGTCGTTGAGCTTCATCGCTACGGGAAACGGTCACGCCGATGACTGGCAAATCCGGCAGTACTTCGCTCAATGCCAGCGCCAGGCCGCTATGGGTGCCGGCACTGCCGGAAGCCAGGACTACGGCGGCGAATTGCAGCCCGGTGTCCTTGATCTGCTCGGCCAGTTCCAGACCCGCACGGACATAACCCAAAGCGCCCACCGCATTGGAGCCACCAATCGGCACCAGATAGGGTTTCTTGCCATTGCTGCGCAGACGTGCGGCCAGCGCTTGCAATTGCTCGTCAGCGTTGTCGAGGTTTTCCACCAGTTCGACCTTGGCATCGAACAGGTCCAGCAACAGCCGATTGCCATTGCCGAGGTAGTTGCTATCGTCAGTCCCGAGCGGGTTCTCCAGCAGCGCCACGCAGCCCAGGCCAAGCTTGGCCGCAATGGCGGCGGTTTGGCGCACGTGGTTGGACTGGATCGCGCCAGCGGTGATCAGCGTATCGGCGCCTTGGGCCAGGGCGTCGGCGGCGAGGTATTCGAGTTTGCGCAGCTTGTTGCCGCCCAGTGCCAATGGCGTCAGGTCATCGCGTTTGACGTACACATCGCGGCCCAGCCAGGTCGACAGGCGTTCGAGTTTTTCCAGCGGGGTAGGGTGACCGAGCAGGTCGAGGCGGTTAAAACGGGCAAGCTGTTGTTTGATCATGGGTCCGTACTGGCGGAGAAAGATGTCAGGACTATAGGCACGGGTATTTAGCGGGGCAACTGCCAATCGCTTATAGCCAAAAGTATTGATCCCAGCACTATTGGTTCTTAATTCGGCTGCAAGTCGTTGCCGTAAAGTAATCGCCGTCAGCGCGGCCAGACAGTCCGGCCGCCCGTGAGGAGTTTTTACCGTGAGCGAGCGTTCCAGCCATTGGCAATTGCAGACCATCGTCAGCCAACTGCGTACGGCGCGCGACCAATGGCGCGCACAAAACGGCCGCGCCAGCACCGAGCAGGGCGGTCGCGAGTTGCCGTCCCGAGCGGCCATGGCGGACATTCTCGAAGCCTTATGCGGTGCGTTGTTTCCGATGCGTCTGGGGCCGGTGGATTTGCGCGAGGAGAGTGAGGACTTCTACGTCGGCCACACACTCGACGTGGCGTTGAATGCATTGCTGGCTCAGGCGCGGCTCGAATTGCGTTACGTCGCTCGCCACAGTGCCGGGGTCGATTCTGAAGTCGAAGCCAAGGCCATCCGGATCATTCAGGACTTCGCCCTCGCTCTGCCGGAATTGCGCAGCCTGTTGGACACCGACGTGCTGGCGGCCTATCACGGCGATCCGGCGGCTCGCAGTGTCGATGAAGTGTTGCTGTGCTACCCGGGAATCCTGGCGGTGATTCACCATCGCCTGGCCCACCATTTGTACCGCGCCGGGTTGCCGTTGCTGGCGCGGATCAGCGCGGAAATCGCCCACTCGGCCACCGGTATCGACATCCATCCTGGCGCGCAGATCGGTCGCAGTTTCTTCATCGACCACGGTACGGGTGTGGTGATCGGCGAAACCGCGATCATTGGCGAGCGGGTGCGGATTTATCAGGCCGTGACGTTGGGCGCCAAGCGCTTCCCGGCGGACGAAGACGGCCAGTTGCAGAAGGGCCATCCGCGGCACCCGATCGTCGAGGACGACGTGGTGATCTATGCCGGCGCGACGATTCTGGGACGGATCACCATCGGCAAGGGCTCGACGATTGGTGGCAACGTCTGGCTGACCCGCAGCGTGCCAGCGGGGTGCAACCTGACCCAGGCGAATCTGCAGCATGATGACGGGACGCAGAAGTAAGGCTCCCTGATATTTGCTGACTGACATGCAGTCTTCGCGGGCAAGCCTCGCTCCTACAGAATCAGTGTCGATCGGGGACTTGGCGACCGACACAAAATCTGTAGGAGCGAGGCTTGCCCGCGAATGGTTTCAAGCCAAACCGAGATAATGGCATCCAGCTAATTTTCCACAGAACAAATCCCGTAAACCCCGCGTCATACCCTTCCTTGCACTCGCGCAGAAAAGCTACCGCCGAGCCCTGCGATTAGTCCTTAGCACCCTATTCATGTTTAACTTGAACGTTCATTCAAGTTAAACCGGTGGTTCGCCGCCCGCTCACAACAGGAGGCTTGCCTTTGCTGAGTCCGATTTTTACAGCCACGTTTTCCCCCCTCGAGGTGCACCTTTCGTGAGTGCATCGTCCATTCCCGCAAGCGGCCAGGTCCGCATGAATCCGCCGGTGTTTTATTTCGCGGCGACCTTCATTTTGTTGTTCGCCGTCGTGGTCATGGCGATCCCCGAACAGGCCGGTGCCTGGTTGTTGCAAGCGCAAAACTGGGCGGCCAATACGGTCGGCTGGTACTACATGCTCGCGATGACGCTGTATCTGGTCTTCGTGGTGGTCACCGCCTTGTCCGGCTACGGCAAGATCAAGCTCGGTGCCGACCACGACGAGCCCGAATTCAGTTACTTGTCCTGGGCCGGCATGCTGTTCGCCGCCGGGATCAGCATCACGCTGTTTTTCTTTTGCGTGTCCGAACCACTTACGCATTTGGTGCAACCACCGCAAGGCGAGGCCGGTACGGCGGAGGCGGCGCGTCAGGCGATGCAGATTCTGTTTCTGCACTGGGGCCTGCACGGCTGGGGCGTGTTCGCCTTCGTCGGCATGGCGCTGGCCTATTTCGCCTATCGGCATAACCTGCCGCTGGCCCTGCGTTCGGCGCTGTACCCGCTGATCGGCAAGCGCATCAACGGGCCCATCGGTTACGCGGTGGACGGCTTCGGCATCATCGCCACTGTGTTCGGCCTCGGTGCCGACATGGGCTTTGGCGTATTGCACCTCAACTCCGGCCTGGACTACCTGTTCGGCATCGCCCACACCCAGTGGATTCAGGTCGGCCTGATCACGCTGATGATGGGCGCGGCGATCATCGTCGCGGTGTCTGGCGTCGATAAAGGCGTGCGGGTGATGTCCGACATCAACATGCTGCTGGCCTGTGCGCTGCTGCTGTTCGTGTTGTTCGCCGGTCCTACCCAGCACTTGCTCAATACCCTGATCCAGAACCTTGGCGATTACCTCGGCGCCTTGCCGATGAAGAGTTTCGACCTCTACGCCTATGACAAACCC
>NZ_JBFTMK010000278.1:0-8249 GCF_056396965.1 Pseudomonas sp. 05N434 | reverse complement strand
GCACTGGCTGGTGCCGGAACCGGTGCAGGAAGACCAGCCCGACGAAACGTTCGATCTGCTCAAGGACTACCTGGACTGGGCGCTTTATCGCCAACTGCGCCTGGTCCATGGGTTGTCCTATGGGCCCTCGGCCGAGCGTGAGGTGTTTGGCGGAGTGGGCTTCATGAGCCTGAACGCCGACCTTGAACGCGGCGACGTGCCGGCAGCTGAACAGGTGCTGGATGAGCTCAAAGCCGGTTTGCTCAAGGACGGTCTCGACGCCACCACCTTCGCCCGCCTCAAGCAGGCCGCCATCGCCCGTCAGGCCTGGGCCGTGCAAGGCAATAGCGCCCTGGCGGATTACTACTGGAGCGCCCTTGGGGACTACGAGGACGGCCATTTCACCAACCCGGCCAAGGCACTGCAAGAAGTGACGCTGGCCGAGGCGAACCAGGCGATGCGTGAGTTGCTGCTGCAACCGGGGTATTTGCGGATCGAGAAGCCGTTGGTGAGTTATGACCAGTTGATGTGGGCGATTGCCGGGGTATTTGGATTGATGGTGCTTGGGGCATTGGGTTGGCGTGTTCACCGCAGAAAGTAGTTATTTCCCTGTGGCGAGGGAGCTTGCTCCCGCTCGGCTGCGCAGCAGCCGTAAACCGGTATCGGAGATCTACTTGAAATTACGCGGTGGGTGGTTTTAGGGCCGCTTCGCGACCCAGCGGGAGCAAGCTCCCTCGCCACAGGGTTTGGGGTTGGTCAACGTAACCGGAACCCTCGCCACAGGCCCCCTCGGACGGTACCCTGTCGGGGATTTTTCCCACGACTATTGTGAACCGCCGAATGCCGACTCTGACCCTGTACATACAGCGCATCCTGGAATTGATGAAGCGCTACCCCGGGGTCATCGCGCTCGGCGGTTTCATTTCCGGGGTCGGCAGCTTCATCTTGGTGGATCGCCAACAAAGCCTGGCGACCTGGATCACCACCATCATGCTGGTCAGCTGGGTCTGGCTGATGCTGGAAAACAGCCTCACTGAGTTGTTCGCCAAGGTCTTCAAGCGCGAAATACCCCAGCCCCTGCTGCGTTATGCGACGCAGATGATCCATCAGGAAAGCCTGTTCTTCGTCCTGCCGTTCTTTTTCATCACCACCACCTGGAACAGCGGCCAACTGTTTTTCACGGGGTTGTTGGGCATGGCGGCGTTGATCTCGATCACCGACCCGCTCTACTACAAATGGCTGGCGCCGCGCCGCTGGGCGTTCCTGGCGCTGCATACCCTGACCCTCTTCGCCGCCCTGCTGACCGCCCTGCCCGTCATCCTGCACCTGACCACCTCCCAGAGCTTCAAACTGGCGCTGGGCATCGCCATGGTGCTGTCGTTCCCCAGTCTGGCGTCGATCTTCCCGATTYGGACCGTGCGCAATGCGTTGGCGATCCTCAGCATCACCGTGGGCATCGGCGCTGTCGGCTGGGTGCTGCGTTCCTGGGTTCCGCCGGCCACCCTGTGGATGACCGATGTGGCGATCAGCACCCAAATGCAGGACCGCACCCCCGGCAAGAGCCTGGAAGAAGTCAGCGCCGAGCAGATTCGTGGCGACGGTTTGTACGCCTACACCGCGATCAATGCCCCACGGGGGCTGGACGAGCGGATTTATCACGTCTGGATGTTCAACGGTAAAGAGGTCGACCGCATCCCTCTGGATATCCACGGCGGGCGCAAGGAAGGCTACCGCGCCTGGACCCACAAGCAGAATTTCCCCGGCAGGTCACGGGTGACTGGACGCTCGCTCATTACGCCGATCTCAGCCACCTGAGCGAAAAGCTCCGTGGCCAATACGACAACAACACCCCCATCGACCTCAACGGCCTCGGTGCCCTGGACACGGCGGGTGCATCGCTGTTGGTGGAGTTGCTGGGTTCCGAGCGTCTGGGCAAGTCCGCCGAACACCCTGATTGCACCCTTTCCTCCGCCGATCGCGCCTTGCTGCAGACGGTGTATTGCTCGCTGACTGATTTCTGCGTACCGATCAAAGAGCCGGAAATCAGCGTCGGCATTCAACTGCTGACCCGTATCGGCCGTGCGGTCGATGCGGTCTGGCAGGACGCCCTGCAGGTGCTGGGTTTTGTCGGCCTGATCCTGCAAACCATCGCGCGCGGGCTGTTTTGTCCCAAGCGCTGGCGCCTCACGCCGATGGTCGCGCACATTGAGCAGACTGGCCTCGACGCCGCTCCCATCGTCGCCCTGCTGACCTTTATGGTGGGCGCCGTGGTAGCGTTTCTCGGTGCGACTGTGCTGGCGAGCTTCGGCGCGAGCATTTTTACCGTGGACCTGGTGGCGTTTTCTTTTTTGCGCGAATTCGGCGTGTTGCTCACCGCGATCCTGATGGCCGGCCGCACCGCCAGTGCGTTCACCGCGCAGATCGGCTCGATGAAGGCCAACGAAGAAATCGATGCGATCCGCACCCTCGGCCTCGACCCGATGGAGTTGCTGGTGGTGCCGCGGGTATTGGCGTTGCTGGTGGCGCTGCCGATGCTGACCTTCCTGGCGATGTTGTCGGGGATTGTCGGCGGTGGCGTGGTGTGTGCGCTGTCGCTGGATATATCGCCGGCGATGTTCCTGTCGCTGCTGCAATCGGACATCGGTGTTCAGCACTTCCTGGTGGGGATCGTCAAAGCGCCGATTTTTGCGTTCCTGATCGCCGCCATCGGCTGTCTTGAAGGCTTCAAGGTCAGCGGCAGCGCCGAGTCCGTCGGCGCGCACACCACGTCGAGTGTGGTGCAGTCGATTTTCGTGGTGATCGTCCTCGATGCCGTGGCCGCATTGTTTTTCATGGAGATGGGCTGGTGAGTCGTCTACCCCGAGCGCCTTCCGAGGCGGTGATCGAAGTCCGTGGGCTGTGCAATCGCTTCGGCCGCCAGAGCGTGCACGAGAACCTCGACCTGGATTTGTACAAAGGCGAAATTCTGGCGGTGGTCGGCGGTTCCGGCAGCGGCAAATCGGTGCTGTTGCGCAGTATCGTCGGCTTGCGCCAGCCCAGCGAAGGGCTGGTGAAGGTCTTCGGCAAGAACTTGCCGAGCTTGTCGGAGCACGAGCGCTCGCTGGTCGAACGGCGCTTCGGTGTGTTGTTCCAGAAAGGCGCCCTGTTCTCTTCGCTGACAGTGACCGAGAACGTCGCCCTGCCCCTTATCGAACACGCCGGCCTGAGCCGTACCGATGCCGAGCACCTGGCGGCGGTGAAGCTGGCGTTGGCCGGATTGCCGTTGTCGGCGGCCGACAAGTACCCTGCTTCACTGTCTGGCGGCATGATCAAGCGCGCCGCCCTGGCCCGGGCGCTGGCGCTGGACCCGGACATTCTGTTTCTCGACGAGCCCACCGCTGGTCTCGACCCGATTGGCGCGGCGGCGTTCGATCAATTGATTCTGACCCTGCGCGACGCGTTGGGTTTGAGTGTGTTTCTGGTCACCCACGACCTCGATACGCTCTACACCATCACCGACCGGGTGGCGGTGCTGGCGCAAAAGAAAGTACTGGTGGCGGATGCCATCGACAAGGTTTCGGAAACCGACGACGCGTGGATTCACGAATACTTCCATGGCCCTCGCGGCCGCGCGGCGCTGACGGCCGCTAACCAGCTCAACGAGGTCTGACATGGAAACCCGAGCCCATCACGTATTGATCGGCCTGTTCACCGTCATAGTGGTGGCAGGCGCCCTGCTCTTCGGTCTGTGGCTGGCCAAGTCCAGCGTCGACACCGAATTCAAGGATTACGAAATCGTCTTCAACGAGGCGGTCAGCGGTTTGTCCAAGGGCAGCGCCGTGCAGTACAGCGGGATCAAGGTCGGCGACGTAGTGACGCTGCGCCTGGACCCGAACGATCCACGCCGGGTGTTGGCGCGGATCCGCCTGGGCGGCGATACCCCGATCAAGGAAGACACCCAGGCCAAACTGGCGCTGACCGGGATCACCGGCACCTCGATCATTCAGCTCAGCGGTGGTACACCGCAAAGTCCGACACTCAAGGGCAAGGGCGGCAATTTGCCGACCATCGTGGCATCACCCTCGCCTATCGCCCGTTTGATGAGCGACAGTAACGATCTGATGACCGGTGTGAACGTGTTGATGCAGAACGCCAATCAGATGTTTTCTTCGGAAAACGTCGAGCGCATCAGCAAGACCCTTGAGCATCTGGAGCAAACCACCGGCATCATCGCCGACCAGCGCGGCGACATCGGCCAGGCCATGCAGCAACTGGCGTCGATCAGTAAACAGGCCTCCGCCACACTCGAACAAACCGCTGGGCTGATGCGCAACGCCAACAGCCTGCTCAACGATCAGGGCAAGCAGATGTTTGGCAGTGCCGAGCAAGCCATGAAGTCCCTGGAACGGAGCAGCGCGACCATCAACTCATTGCTTACCACTAATCAGGATTCCCTCAACAACGGCATGCAGGGCCTMAATGGCCTGGCGCCGGCAGTGCGTGAGTTGCGCGACACCTTGAGCTCGCTGCGCACCATTTCCCAGCGGCTTGAGGCCAACCCCAGCGGTTACCTGCTGGGCAGTGACAAGAACAAGGAGTTCACGCCATGAAGCTGATCCCGTTAGCCTTGGCTGTCGGTTTTGCCCTGACCAGTGCCTGCTCGATTCTGCCCAAGTCCGAGCCATCCGATGTCTACCGGTTGCCCTCGGCCCAGAGCGGCGCACCGGCCAATCACAGCACGGCGCTGCACTGGTCGCTGCGGCTGGCCAAGCCGCAGACCAGCGAAGCCTTGAACAACCCGAAGATCGCCGTGATCCCTCAAGGTGACCTGATCAGCAGCTACAAGGCTTCCCGCTGGAGCGACCCGGCGCCGGTGCTGCTGCGCAATCGTCTGCTCGATGGTTTCCAGCGTGACGGTCGGGTGCCGTTGCTCAGCACCGATGACAGCAATTTGCAGGCGGACCTGGAGCTGGGCGGCAATCTGCAGGCGTTCCAGACCGAATACCAAGGCACGACGGCGAGCGTGGTCGTGCGGCTGGATGCATTGCTGGTGCGTGGGTATGACCAGCGCATCCTCGCCAGTCGGCGCTTTGAAGTGCGTCAGCCGTTGAGCGATGTGAAGGTGCCGGCGGTGGTCGCCGGGTTCGGCCAGGCCAGCGACCAGTTGACGGCACAGGTGGTGGCCTGGACGGTGGAGCAGGGTCAGAAAGTCGTGCCGCCGCTGAGGCCCTGAAGCCACCGCTGAACCCTGTGGGAGTGGGTTTGCCCCCACAGGGTTTTCGTTTAGCCGAAGAACCAGTAGCAAACCCCGATGGCCCCCAGCACCCCGCCAAGCTCCGCCAGCAGCGCACAGCCCACTGCATGCCGTGCACGCTGGATGCCCACCGCGCCGAAATACACCGCCAAGACATAGAAGGTCGTTTCGGTACTGCCCTGGACTGTCGCCGCCACCAGCGCCGGGAAGCTGTCCACCCCCTCGGTCTTCATGGTTTCAATCAGCATTGCCCGGGCGGCACTGCCGGAGAACGGTTTGACCATGGCCGTCGGCAGCGCATCGACGAAGCGTGTGTCCCACCCGGCCCACGCCACCAGGTGACGAATCCCGTCCAGACCGAAGTCCAGCGCCCCGGACGCCCGCAGCACACCCACGGCGCAGAGCATCGCCACCAGATATGGCAGCAGGTTCTTGGCGACGTCGAAGCCTTCTTTGGCGCCTTCGACGAATGCCTCGTAGACCTTCACCTTGCGTAATGCGCCGATGATCATAAACAGCATGATCAAGCCGAACAGCGTCACGTTGYCGAGGACCGATGACAGGCTCGCCAGCGCGGTCGCCGAGAGCGTCGCCAGCAGTGCCATGAAGCCGCCAAGGGCGAGGGCGCCGGGAATCAGGTACGCCAGCACCACCGGGTCCCAGATGCGCAGGCGTTGCATGAACGCTACGCTCAGGAAGCCGACGATGGTTGAGCAGCTGGTGGCGAGCAGGATCGGCAGGAACACCAGCGTCGGATCGGGCGCGCCTTGCTGGGCGCGGTACATGAAGATCGTCACGGGCAGCAGGGTCAGGGAGGAGGCGTTGAGCACCAGGAAGAGGATCTGCGCGTTGCTGGCGATCGTTGCACTGGGGTTGAGCTCTTGCAGCGCCTTCATGGCTTTGAGGCCGATCGGTGTGGCGGCGTTGTCCAGGCCCAGGCCGTTGGCGGCGAAGTTCAGGGTGATCAGGCCGATGGCGGGATGGCCGGCCGGCACTTCCGGCATCAGACGCAGGAACAGTGGCCCCAGCGCCTTGGCCAGCCACTCGACGATCCCGGCCTTCTCGGCGATCCGCAGAAAGCCCAGCCAGAGGGTGAGGGTGCCGAACAACAGGATCATGACCTCGACCGACAATTTGGCCATGGCGAAAATACTTTCCACCATCGCCGCAAAGATCCCGGCGTTACCACCGATCAGCCACTGCGCCAGCGCCGATACGGCTGCCACGATGAAGAAGCCAAGCCACAGGCCATTAAGCATCAGTCAAATCCCCCGGAAGATGCGGCGAATGATAGCGGGGTAGGCAGAAACGACAAACCCCGGATTTCTCCGGGGTTTGTTGGGGGCTCTTGTGGGAGCGGGCATTAGTTGCTGGAGGTTTCACCAACCGGCAGCTTTTCCTTGCTGCGCCAGTGCGGCAGGGAGTTCCAGTAGCGCTGGCCCTTGGCGTCGTCGTACATGCCTTCCCAACGCGAGATGACCAGCACGGCCAAGGCGTTGCCGATCACGTTCAGCGCGGTACGGGCCATATCCATGATGCGGTCGACACCGGCGATGAATGCCAGGCCTTCCAGCGGAATACCGACGCTGCCCAGAGTGGCCAGCAACACCACGAAGGACACACCCGGTACGCCGGCGATGCCTTTAGAGGTGACCATCAGGGTCAGCACCAGCAGCAGTTGCTGGCTGATCGACAGGTCGATGCCGTACAGCTGGGCAATGAAGATCGCCGCGATGCTCTGGTACAGGGTCGAACCGTCGAGGTTGAACGAGTAGCCGGTCGGTACCACGAAGCTGCAAATGGCTTTCGGCGCACCGTAGGCTTCCATCTTCTCGATCACGCGCGGCAGCACGGTTTCGGAACTGGCGGTGGAGTAGGCCAGGACCAGCTCATCCTTGAAGATGCGCATCAGCTTGATCACCGAGAAGCCGAACAGGCGAGCGATCAGGCCCAGCACCACGAAGGCGAAGAAGGCGACGGCGAAGTAAACCAGGACGACCAACTTGGCCAGTGGCAGCAGGGAGGCGAAGCCGAAGTTGGCCACGGTCACCGCGATCAGTGCGAACACGCCGATCGGGGCGTAGTTCATGATCATGTGGGTGACTTTGAACATGCTTTCCGACACGCCCTGGAACATCTTCACCAGAGGTTCGCGCAGGTCCGATTGCAGGCTCGACAGACCGAGACCGAACAACACGGAGAAGAAGATGATCGGCAGCATCTCGCCGCGCATCATGGCCGCAAAGATGTTCGACGGGATCAGGTTGAGGATGGTTTCGATGAACGCGTGTTCATGCTGAACCTCGGCAGCAGTGGCCTGGTACTTGGAAATATCCACGGTACCCAGGGTGCTCATGTCGATGCCGCTGCCCGGATGGACCACGTTGGCCAGCACCAGACCGACCAGAATGGCGATGGTGGTGACGATCTCGAAGTAAATGATGGTCTTCAGACCGATACGCCCGAGTTTTTTCGCGTCCCCAACGCCAGCGATGCCGACGACCAGCGAGGAGATTACGATCGGGATCACGATCATCTTGATCAGACGGATAAAGATATCGCCTGCTGGTTGCAGGACGTTGCTGATCCACCAGGCCTTTTCAGCGCTGAAGTGGTTGAGCAGTGCACCTATTGCTATCCCCAGAACCAGACCGATGAGGATCTGCCAGGCGAGGCTAAGCTTTGCCTTCTTCATATCTTTACCCTTACTTGCGTTTGACTCAGGCCGATGCATGAACTGCAACGCTCAATGGCGAAGCCGTCTTGCACCAACCCCCGTATAAGGTCCCCGCGAGCGAGCATTTACAGCTCTCTGGCAGCGAAAAAGGCGCAACTATTCCGATGCGGGGAAGCGCCGTCTAATGCCGTAAACGCCTACCCTATGCCGAATCGGCATGAGATTTTTCAACTGAAACCCACGTCCCAGCCGGTTCGAATGCGACATTTCGGCAGGTATAAGTGCCGTGAACCGGCCATTTCAGCGCCGGTTGATGTTTTTTTGAACCAGTGAAAATTTAGGAGATGTCCTACGTTCGAC
>NZ_JBFTMK010000277.1:0-7099 GCF_056396965.1 Pseudomonas sp. 05N434 | reverse complement strand
GGACAGTGCTGCAAATATTGCAATGATTGTCATGGGGTTGGTGATTCTTTTTTTGAGTTTTGTCATGTTTTTTACTCATTAGGTATTATCTTTTTCTCTGTTGGTTTATAGGGTGTGTTTTGGTGGTGATGCATGTATGAGTGTGTTTTTTTGTATTTGTTATTTTAAGTTTCTTTTTGTTGTGTGGTTGAGGTTGATATAGTAACTGTATTGTTCTGGGTCTGGGTATGRCTGTTTATTTGTTTTAAAGTTGTGTGGGTTTGTTTGAGTTGTGAAGTGTTGCTGTATGTAAGTTTTTTCGAGTGGTTCGGGCCAGGTTATGTAAGATTCTGCAAGATACTCGTTGCCTTTAAGGGTAGCTTAATAGTCACGGTCTGTCGGACCAAGGGCGTTGAACCCTGTTTTTTTGGGGGGTGAATTGTTACAAAGACATTGTCGAAGCGTTTAGCAGTGTTCGGCCAATAAAATCCCTGGCTCATCATGCGCAATGATTTCTTGTAGGAATAATCCGTGTTGTTTGTAGGTAATGTCTCTCGGTGCGAGTGGTCGAGGGGGACGGCATGCCATGGGTGAAACGCGTCTTGCGGTACGTATGCTAATGGAGCGTCATGGCTACGAAGTCATTGCAGAAACAGACAATGGCGTGGATGCATTGCAACTTGCTCGTGAACTTATGCCGGATATCGTTATCCTGGATATTGGAATACCGAAGCTGGATGGGTTGGAAGTTATCGCGCGCCTGACCTCGGCGGCGATGCCTCTTAAAGTGCTGATATTGACGTCCCAGGCTCCAGGACATTTTTCCATGCGTTGTATGCAATCGGGTGCCGCCGGATATGTCTGTAAACAACAGGACCTTACTGAGTTGCTCAGTGCAATAAAGGCTGTATTGTCAGGTTATAGCTACTTTCCTAATCAGGCGCTGCATACTGTGCGCTCCAGTCTTGGGAATGCCAGTGAAGCCGATATGGTGGATCGTTTGTCCGGGCGGGAAATGATGGTCCTTCAGCAGTTGGCCCGAGGAAAGACAAACAAGGAAATCGCCGATGGGATGTTCCTCAGCAATAAAACCGTCAGTACTTACAAGACTCGCCTGTTGCTGAAGCTCAATGCTCGCTCACTGGTCGATCTTATTGAATTGGCTCAACGTAATGGCCTGGTATGAGTATGCCAGCGTTTGACGAGGGGCGATGAGCGGGCGTTTGTCGGGGATGGGCACTTAGTAAAAAGCCTCCGTTTCGGGAGGCTTTTAGGTGTCATAGGTCAAAATCGTAATCGGCCAATTGCTTTTGCAGTCGGCGCTCCTCCAGCAGATTGTCGATGGTGCGGCGTTTGCTCAGGTTGGTCTTCGCTACTTCCACCACCGGTTCTGCGTCATCGGCCTCAACGGCGGTGAAGTCGTCTTCTACGTCCAATTGCTCTTTGCCAGTGCTCATAAGGTTAACTCCAGGCTAAGACTGCCTTTGGCGCTCCTTATATCGACAATTTCCCGGCGGGTAAAAAAGATTTTTTCAATCGGCTAATCAAGAAAACTAATAGAGCCTCAATCGTCCGAGGTCTTTTGCTTGTATTCGCATAAGTCCTCGATCCGGCAGCTGCCACAACGCGGCTTGCGGGCCAGGCAAACGTAGCGTCCGTGGAGAATCAGCCAGTGATGGGCGTCGAGCAGATACTCCTTCGGCACGAATTTCATCAGTTTCTGCTCCACCTCGACCACATTCTTGCCCGGAGCAATGCCGGTACGGTTGCTGACCCGGAAAATGTGGGTGTCCACGGCCATGGTCAGCTGACGAAAGGCGGTATTGAGCACCACATTGGCGGTCTTGCGGCCGACGCCGGGCAACGCTTCCAGCGCTTCGCGGGTCTGCGGTACTTCACCGCCATGGCGCTCTACCAGCAAGCGACAGGTTTCGATCACGTTTTTTGCTTTGCTGTTATACAGGCCGATGGTCTTGATGTACTCCGATAATCCTTCAACGCCCAAGGCATAAATCGCCGCCGGCGTATTGGCCACCGGAAACAGTTTGGCGGTGGCCTTGTTGACGCCGACATCGGTCGATTGCGCCGAGAGAATCACGGCAATCAGCAGTTCGAACGGCGAGGAATAGGCCAGCTCGGTCTTCGGTTCAGGATTGTCTTCGTGAAACCTGCGGAAAATTTCCAGACGTTTTGCGGCATTCATGGGCGATGCGTTTCCTCGAAGGAGGTCAATGTGGGGGAGGGGCGGGTCCAGGCCTGACGTGCGGCGATCAGCAGCCCCAGCAGAATAAACCCGCCGGGGGCCAGCGTGGCCAAGCGCAGGCCACCGTCAGCGGTGAGCACCCAACCTTGCCAGTCCGGTTGCATGGCAGCGGTCAGCCAGGGCAGATGGCTACCCAGTGTCCCGTTGCCGATAAGCTCGCGGAGCAGGCCCAGGCCAATCATCAAGGCGCCGAACAGGCCGCACAGGCGCAGGCGGTCACGCCTTGTGCCCTGGAAAAAACCGTTATGTTCCAGCACCACGCATTGCAAGGCGATCAATCCGGTATAGAACCCCAGATGCTGGTGCCATTGAAGCGACCAGGCTTGCATGGCGAGTTCCACACAACTGGTCAGTGTGGCAGCCAGCAGGAGGCAGGCCAGTAAATGGGTTGCCGGAATCAGTCGTGAGCGCAAGATACCCATGCTCACGTCATAAACACTGAGCACCAGAGCGAACATCAGCCACAGGCCTAGAGCCGTTACCAACGAATCAGTGACGCCGATCAGAGGCGCAAGCATCAGCGAGTTCTGCAGGGTTGATGACTTATTCATGGGCGCTGCTCCCGATCAGCGGTTGCCGGTGTTCATCGAAGTAACGCAATGCATCGTGGGTGGCATTGATCACCGCTCTTGAGGTGATGGTCGCGCCTGCGATCTGATCGAATTGCCCTCGGTCCTTTTTCAAGGCCCAGCCAGTGTCGCTTGGTTCACCTAGAGACTTGCCGGTAAACACTTGCAGCCAGGCATTGGGCCAGTCGGCGAGCTTGCCGCCCAGCCCCGGGGTTTCCGATTGCTTGAGGGTTTTGACCCCCAGCAACGTGCCATGGGGGTCGATGGCGATCAGCAAATCGATGGCGCCGGCGTAGCCCAGTGTCTGGCTGCGCAGCAACACGGCGCTCGGTTGGCCGGCCTTGGACGCCAGATAGCCATTCAGCAGCGTGCTGTTGGGCAGGCGTGTTTTTTCGACGTTGAGGGGGTGTTCCAGTGGCTGATTGTCGTAGCTGTCGGGCGCTAGCAGATCCAGCAAATTGCGGCTGTCGATCAGGCGTTGTTCGGCGGCAATGCGTGCGGCGCTGGTGTACTGCGCGAGGTAAGTCGCGCCTGTCCCCAGGCCTGCCAGTAATACCAGGGTCACAACGCTTGTCGCTCGGTTCATGGGCTGACCTGCGCTTGTCTGGAGGCAGCAAACCGCTCCAGCGCCGGTACACAGAGGTTCATCAGCAGGACGGCAAAAGCCACCCCGTCGGGATAGCCGCCCCACGTGCGAATCAAGTAAGTCAGCAGCCCCACTCCGGCGCCGAACAGCAACCGGGCCGTGGGGTTTTTCGCGCCGGATACCGGTTCCGTCACGATGAAGAAGGCACCCAGCATGCTCGCGCCAGTGAGCAGATGGAAGAGTGGCGAGCCATGGGAATCGGAGCCCGAACCGTTCCAGCACAACAGGCTGATGACGAACAGGCTGGCGAGCATGCCGACCGGCGCATGCCAGCTGAACACCCGCCGTTGCAGCAGAAACGCGCCGCCGGCCAGGAAGGCCAGGTTGACCCATTCCACGCCCCGGCCGCCGAAATGGCCGAATGCCGGGTTGCCGGCAAACAGTTCGTCCATGGTCAGGCTTTTGTTGATTCGCAGGCTGTCCAGCGCGGTGGCCTGGGCCCACGCGTCTGGTGTCTGGCCGAGGTTGAAGCCGAACACTTGTTGCAGGCCAGCGAGGAAGTCCATGCCGTGGGACGACGGCCAATGGGTCATTTGCTGAGGAAACGTCACTGAAGCCAGGGCGAAACCGAGCATCGCCGGGTTGAACGGATTCCTGCCGACGCCGCCATACAGGTGCTTGCCGAAAAAAAGTCCGAATGCCGCAGCGCTGACCGTCAGCCACCATGGGCAATAAGGCGGCAAGGCCAGGGCCAACAGGGTCGCGCTGACCAGCGCACTGCCATCGCTCACTGTCGGTTTTACAGGTTGCTTGCGCAGCTGTAACACCGCTGCTTCAACGGCCAGTGCGGTAGCTGCCGTCAGAATCAGGTTGATCAACACGCCCCAACCGTACAGCCAGAACAACATCAGCATTCCCGGCAGGGTGGCCAGCAACACCAGCTTCATGGCCTGCTGAAGGCGTTCATCCACCGATTCAAGGGGCGGCATAGGCATCCACCTGCCGCTCGGCTTCGCTGAGCGCATGTTGCAATGCTGTGATCTGTTCGGCCGGCGCTTCGTTTGTTTGAGCCTTCTTGAGTTCGGCGCGGCGCATGGCCAACTGGATCTTCGCCCGTTTCAGCTCGGCATCGTTTGTCGGAACAGGTGGAGTAGCTACCACCGGTGCACTGCTTTCCAGCAGCGACAGCGCCTGTTCGGCAGCTTCGAACTGCTGTTGCAGCACGATCAGTTGCGATTGCTGTTCGAAGGTCGGTGGATGCCCGAAGGCCTTGAGCGATTTATTCAGCTGCGCCCGACTCATCGCCAGATCGACCTTGGCCTTTTTCAGCGCCGCATCGGCATTGGCGGCCTTCTGCGCACGCACGCGCTCGAGCGCGGCCTGAACCGGGTCGAGCGTCACTTCACTGTGCTGCACGGCGCGTTGGGCGCGGGTCTGACGTTCGGCGAGTTTCTGTTCCTCTTCGCGATGTAGGCGGGCATTGCGCTGTTCGAAGCGACGTCGCGCGCGGTTGCGCTTGGCGGCCCGGGCCTGTTGCTCCTCCAGGCTGAACGCCAGCCCACCGACAATCGGCAGCGTGGCCAGCGGTAGCGGATGCATCTCGATGCAATCCACCGGGCAGGGCGCCACGCAGAGGTCGCAACCGGTGCATTCGTCGACGATGACCGTGTGCATGAATTTCGCCGCGCCGACAATCGCGTCGACCGGGCAGGCCTGAATGCATTTGGTGCAGCCGATGCATTCGGCTTCGCGGATGTACGCGATTTGCGCCGGTGCCGAACCGCGACTGACGTCCAGTTCCAGCACCGGCACTTTCAGCAGCTCGGCGAGGGCCGCGATGGTTTCGCTGCCGCCCGGTGGGCACTTGTTGATCGGCTCGCCGCTGGCGATGCCTTCGGCGTACGGTTTGCATCCGGGGTGGCCACACTTGCCGCATTGGGTCTGCGGCAAGAGGGCATCGATGCGTTGAATCAGACTCATGTTTTGATCAGCCCGCTGAATCCGAGAAAAACCACTGCGATCAATCCGGCGCCGATCAATTCGATCGGCAGGCCGCGAAAGGGCAGGGGGACATCGTTATCGAGTGTGCGTTGGCGCAAGTCGCTGAACAGGCTCAGCACCAGCCAGAAACCCAGCCCGGCACCGAGGCTCAAGGCTATGGCGTGGAAAAGTCCCTTGTCGTCCTGAGCGTTGAGCAGGGTCAGCCCAAGCACGCCGGCATTGCCCAGCAGCAGGGGCCAGAGACCCTCGAATGAAAGCTTGGCGAATAACCGTGGAAGCAGTTTCAGCAGCGGGCCGATCAGCAGAGCGCTCAGCGGCAGGAATACGAACAGTCGCAGCGACGTCAGCCCCAGCGGCACCAGCAGCCAGTGGTAGAGCGCATGGCCGAGCGTGCCGACGATCAGCATCAGGCACGTCGTCGCGATGCCCAATGCATGCACTTGTCGCCGCTCGCTGCCCAGCACCGGATCGACGCCCAGCGGCCAGTGCAACACGAGGTTGTTGATCAGGGCAGCGCTGATAAGCGTAAGAAGCAGTTCGGTCATGATCGTGCCGGTAAGAACAGGGCTTTCTTAAGGGGCTCTCTAAAAAGAGATTAGGCATTATCCGGCAAGGAAGGAGGGTGGGCCAGATATGAAAATCCCACAGTCGCGCCGGGCACGACTGTGGGATCGGTTTAGCGCAGGACTTTACTTGATGCGCTGACCTGGCTTGGCGCCACTGTCGGGGCTCAGCAGATAGATTTCTTCGCCACCAGGGCCGGCCGCCATCACCATGCCTTCGGAGATCCCGAATTTCATTTTGCGGGGCTTGAGGTTGGCAATCATCATGGTCAGGCGACCTTCAAGCTTGGCCGGGTCCGGGTAGGCGCTCTTGATGCCGGAGAGCACGTTGCGTTGCTCGTCACCGATGTCCAGGGTCAGGCGCAGCAGTTTGTCGGCACCTTCGACGGCTTCGGCCTTGAGGATCAGGGCGACGCGCAGGTCGACCGCGGCAAAGGTATCGAACTCGATCTCCGGCGACAGCGGATCCTTGGCCAGTTCGCCGTTGCCTTGAGGCGCGGCAGCTTCGCCGGTGTCGGTCTGGCTGGCGGTCAGGTCTTCTTTCGAGGCGTCGGTCATGGCTTGCACTTTTACCGGGTCGATGCGGGTCATCAACGGTTTGAACTCGTTCAGCTGATGGTTGCTGAGCAAGGTGGCGTGGTCGTTCCAGGTCAGCGGTGCGACGTTCAGGAACGCCTCGGCATCGGCGGCCAGCAGCGGCAGCACCGGCTTGAGGAAAATCACCAATTGGCGGAACAGGTTGATACCCAGGGCGCAAATGGCCTGGACTTCATCCTGCTTGCCTTCCTGTTTGTTCAGCGACCATGGCGCCTTGTCGGCGATCCAGGCGTTGGCTCGGTCGGCCAGGCCCATGATTTCGCGCATGGCCCGGGCGAAGTCACGCGCCTCGTAGGCTTCGGCGATGCTCGGTGCTGCGGCCAGGAACGCTTCGGTCAGCTCTGGCGCGGCGTTGCCGGCCACCAGCACGCCAGCGTTGCCTTTGTTGATGAAACCGGCGCAACGGCTGGCGATGTTGACGACTTTGCCGACCAGGTCCGAGTTGACCTTCTGCACGAAGTCTTCGAGGTTCAGGTCCAGGTCATCGACGCCACGGCTCAGCTTGGCCGCGTAGTAGTAGCGCAGGTATTCCGGCGACAGG
>NZ_JBFTMK010000276.1:0-6524 GCF_056396965.1 Pseudomonas sp. 05N434 | reverse complement strand
GCCTTTAGAAGAAACCCGCACGTTATTCGATGGCTGCGTCTACACCACACGATGGCGCTACGGTGCAGACGGCAAGGCGCTGAGCCAGACAGATGCCGGCAACCATCAGCAGCATTCACGCTACGACGTTGCCGGGCAACTCAAGCAAGTGACACTGCAAATCAATGCCAGCGACTCCGCTCAGGACATCCTCAAGAACGCGCAGTACAACGCCGCCGGCCAGGTCATCGAGCAACGACTCGGCAACGGCATGACCAGAACCTGGATCTACGACCAGGCGGATGGTCGGCTGACACGCATGAAGGCTGGAGTGCCTGGCCAGAACCTGCGGCAAGATCTGGAATATGACTATGACAAGGTCGGTAACGTACTGAGCATAAAGGATCACACCTTCAATCCGGTGTTCTTGGCCAACCAGTACATTGATGGAGCCCGCGAATTCATATATGACCCCCTGTACCGGTTGGTCAGCGCCACCGGTCATGATAGCCCCCCGCCGTCCAGCATGCCGGGGAGGCCGCTGCCCAACGACCCCAACAACTTCCTGAAGTACACACAAACCTTCGAGTACGATACAGGCAACAACCTGATCAAGATTACTCATAGCCGCGCGGTACGCGGTTACACCCATCGGATGCGCATTGATCCGTCCAGCAACCGTGGCGTGCGCTGGAAAGAAGGGGATCCTGAACCCGATTTTTCAAAGCTGTTTGACCGCCATGGCAATCTCCAGGCCTTGCAACCGGGCCAGGCGTTGCAATGGAACAGCCATGATGAGCTGGCCTCCATCACGCTGATCGAGCGCGAAAATGGCCTCCACGATACGGAAACCTTTCGCTACAGCAATGGCGTACGTGTCTATAAACGCCACGAAACCCATACATCATCGACCAGCCATTTCCACGAAGTACGCTACCTTCCCGGATTGGAAATACGCTGCCGCGACACGGGTGAAGAGCTGCACGTCATCACCTTGCCGAACGTAATAGGCAACGTACGCTGCCTGCATTGGCTCCGGGGTAAACCGGAAGACATTGATGCCAATCAGGTGCGCTACTGCCTCGACGACAGCCTGGGTTCCAGCCTCATCGAGCTCGATCAAGCGGGCCGCCTGATCAGTCACGAGGACTATTATCCCTTCGGCGGCACGGCCTCGCTGAGAGCGGATTCGGTGCGGGAAGTCAGTTATAAAACCATCCGCTATTCGGGCAAGGAGCGGGATGACAGCGGACTTTACTACTACGGACGGCGTTATTTCGCGTCGTGGTTGCAACGCTGGATCAGTGCCGACCCGGCGGGAACAGTGGACGGGTTGAATCTGTATGAGATGGTGGGTAGTAACCCGATGAGTTTTGTCGATAGGCTTGGGCTTACCAAAGGAGCCGCGCTTAACCAGAGGGTAAGTGCCCGAACCACCGCCATGCTTGAGGTGCCGCGCACTCATCCGGTGCCTAAAGTGAAAGGCTCCGCGACAAAACAACTGGCTGCAAGCGAAGAACACTTTAAGACACATCCAGATGCGCGGTTCTCAAAAACGTTTAGATCCGAGGTCGCTGTCGCACATGCGGGAGTAGCGATTGAAGGCTCAACACCTGACGATGCCATTTACATCACCGACTTTTTCAATATCCCTTTGGAAAGAAATGTAACGCTCACTAAAGCCAAACATGGCGTAGAGATGCACAGACAGGCGGATGATAGCCTCGGTAGAGACAATCCGGTCACAGGTGGCATCCTGAGATTCACCGACCCTGATCGATATACGGAATATTTGAGCAACCGGTATATCGAGCGAATCAAAGATCCTGCGCTTCCTGTAAAAATCTACCGAGGGACGACATCTGAAACGATTGACCTGGCCGGCATAGAGTATGAACAAACGCCACTTCACCCGCTGATAAAGAACCGTATTCAAGGTCATATAGCGGCAAGCGAAGGTGACCTGCCCCAATCCAGTGGACTCCCTGCCGCCCACGCAGAAGTTCAAGCGGCCAATCTGGCGCTTTATATCCAGAAAGCGCAGACCGGGACAACCGACCCGGCGCTCATTCAAGTGGTGACGCAAAAACTACAAGGGGCGATAGCAGCGCAGGCCTTTCCCGCTTGTTTCAACTGCACCCATATCTTGCTTGAGTCCTACGACAATACATCAGCCTTTGATGTCTTGACGGGGAGAACGGCGACGACTCGGTCCCAGTGGAACAGCGCGATAGTGGAATACCGGTAGGGCAATATCCTTCTGGAGCCAAACACGCTAACGGCCCCAAAAAAACCGGTCTGTGCGCAACGACAGACCGGTCGCGTGATGCGATGCGGTACCGTGCAGGCTATGCGGCCTTTTTCCACGCCTGCGCTGTCAGCGTCCTCAATAATCCCTTACGCCCCTCGGCCAACTCAAGAAGTTCGCGCTCATATACCTGCTGTGAGACGGTGCCCGCCAAATGCCGATTGAGCAGCTCCTCTGAGCGAGCATTAAACGCCGTCGAATTCTGTGCGAATGCTTGCGCATGGCGACTCTTCAGGTACTTGCACCAAAACCGCTGCTCAATCATCCGGTTCACCAGCCCCTCACCCGCCTCAAGCGTCAAAACCGATTCATGCGCCTGATCTATCTGCGCATCACTGACCTCGGCCATCTCCCGGAACAACATGCCCCGAGATTGCCATGGCAGATCAAGCCGATCCGCCAGACCGGTCTGAAACGCCAGATAAACTTCCACTTCGTCGATGGTACCGGTGATGTCCCCGTCTTCATCGACCGCCATAAAGCTTTCACCGGCCTGCAATCGGCTCTGGACAGTGGCGCGCGCGATTTCATTGACCTGATCCAGACGGGACTTGCCCTTCGCCAACCTGATCAGGCTGGTTTCGATCTGCTCAGGGCTGCCGGCCAGATACGCTTCGTGAACCAGTACTTTGAACCCCATTTCATTGAAAATCTGCGCACCGGCGTCGGCGCATGAATCAGGGTTGCTCGCCATGCGAAACAGTTCTTCGCGCAGCGGGGTATCCTGGGCAGCGGCATCGAGCAGGCGCCACACTCGTTGTGTCAGCTCCGGGCGACTGGCTTCTTCGACGTAATCGGCTGAGTCGGCGAGTTGCTCCAGCACCTCGAAAAACCCCTGGGCATTCGGCTCCCCTTCAAGCTCATCCCACAACGTTTGCCTGCTTTGTCGTTCTGCGCCAGACAAACCTTCCAGCCAGTACACACTGGTTTCCTCGCCTTTGGGCGGGTAACTGCGTGCCGGGTCATACCCTACAGAACGCATATAGCTCTGAAATTGTTCACGACCTTGATCAGACAACCGATCGCGGCTCAAGCGGGTGCGGGCAACAAGCCGTGCCTGCTCCGAACCGGGTGTCACTTGGGGGACCTGTTCGATCGGATTGCCCTGCAGATCCAGTTCAAAGGCGCGCGGTCGCGGCAGCGTGAGCAGGCCGGTGGGCCACTCCGTGATACCGGTATCGTGCAAATCCAACAGGTGGAGTTCAGCCATCCGGCTGACATCCGGCTGCTGCGACAGCGCCGGGTTACCGGCCAGTCTCAGTGTTTGCAGACGAGTCAGACCAGCCAGATCCGCCACACTGTCAGCGGTCAGCGTCAGTTGGTTATTGGACAGGTTCAGATGCTCGAGCACCGGCAGACTTTCTTGCAAGCGAGGGGCGGCGACCAGCGCGTTATCACTCAAATCCAGCGCCCTCAAGTTGGAAAAATAACGAAGAAAACCGGTGATATCGGTACGCAGTTCGACATGGCGGAACTGTAGCGAACTGACATGCCGGAAATCAGCATTCAATGCTGGCAGATACTCCAGAAAATCACTCGTCCAGTGAAAATTCAGATCCAGGGCGTAGCCGTCCGGCCCCGAAGTTTGTGCAGCCTGCCAGCATTGCTTGATCGCCTTGGCAAAACGTCCCTTGTGGTAGCGTTGATCCATGGGCAGAAGCTCGCCTCTCTCGATCGCCACCCAGCTATCCAGGGCTTTGGTCAGTTCCTCGAACTCCAATTCCCGTTCGCCGATGCCCCGCAACGCCTGAGTCTRCGAGCCGGATGAGCGGACAAAATCGGCAAACGTATCCGCACTCGCCTGCGGGTACAGCACCTTGAACCGATCCTCCAGACTCAAGGTCCCTCCTGTACCGAGCAGAGGCTCATTGATCCGTGCATACCCCTGAACGGCTCCGCGCAAACGGGTTGCGGCCGCGGTGTCCATTACATGTCGAATGGAGGGATCCGGGAGAATTTCGCGCAACGCCGCATGCGTCAGCGGTGCGTTCTGTAATGTCTGTCGCAACTGGATGCCCTGGCCGATTTCGTGGCCCAGTTTTCTGCGCGCGGCGTCAGGCAAGGCTTGTAACAGGGCGGTATAGAAATCGTCGGCGCCATGCAGCGTATTACCCTCTTCGTCATGGGACTGAAAGGTGTTTTCCATGGTTCGCACCAGCACTTTGCGAATGGACGCGTGTTCCGGCCCGATATTGTCGAGCAGCGGTCCCTCGAATGACTGGTTGCGAATTTCGATGCGCACCTCGGGCGACCAGCCTGGCAGGCGCTCGAGGCTGTGCAACGCCAGCCGACTGGTATCCAGATTCGCGCTTGAGGGCAAATAAAGCCCCTCGTACGCCCGAACAATCCGCCATTCGCGCATCGCCGTGCGGACCTCCTGCCGCAGACGAAACGGCAAATGCTGTCGATCGCTCATCTGTCTTTGTTCCGCCTCGGTGATACCGACCAGCAGCTCATCCATGATGGCACCCGGCAATTGAGGAAACTCACTACGCAACCATCCAACGTGCGCCGCAACGTCGGGGCCGACAGGTGCTTCATCAAGGCTGAAACGAGCATCCACCAACGTCGTTTCTTGCTCACTGGCCGCCGTGGCGATGAGCGCACGCAGTCTGGCCGCCCGCACATCCAGGGCGATGATTCCATTGCCAAACGCTTCATCCAGCAGCGTCTTGACCTCCTGTTCCTGCAGTTGGGAGAGCATCGTTGCGGCCAGATCGTGGTAACCGGTCTGCCCGGATCTGACCTTGATGATCGATTCGCCCAGGTCTGGCGAAGATTGCCAGAGCACCTTGTCTTGCGCATCGAGCCACTGCACGGTGCGGTTCTTGGGCCATTTGCGATGACCCGTCAGCAGTTTCAGTTGAGTCTGCACATCGGCCTGACCATACACCTGCGGGTCACGGCTACTTATTCGCTCGATGAAAGTTTTAACCTCCTGGTCAGCGGTAAAACGCTTGATGGTTGCCACCAGCAACGCCGGCGGCCGCTCATGCTCGACATGTAGTTTGCGCAATACCGCGTCGTCAACACCGCTGACGATCCGGATCTGCTCCAGGGTTTGATCGGAAAACGAATCGACGCGATGTCCCAGGCGTCGCATCAGGGTGACGCCCTGCCAGGTCTGAGGGCGCTCAGCCTCATGCGCCCACGCACCAACGCCATTGTGTACAAGACGGGGGGCATAGGCGTCGCCCCGACGGGGATGCTGGATGCGGTACTGATCCGATCCAGGATCAGGCTCAATCACAAACTGCGTGCCATCGAGCGGCAGCACCTCCTGTCCGGAATGTCGATAAATGCCCTTTTCATCCAGCCGGACAGACTCATCAAGGGTAATCGACTGTGCGTAGCGCTGCAGATCCGCGTCCCATAACCGCGACCTGCCATCGCTCTTTTCTACGACCCTCATGCCCTCGATAAAGGGCGACGACTTGAGCGGCAACAGGGTGCCCACTACTTTGCCTCCTACCGCGAATGCACCCAACTGGATCAGACTTTCAGCCACGCCGATCAAATGCCCGGCAGCTTCGCTTCTCTGTCCCTCTGACCACTCGACAATCCCTTCGAACGTTTCATCAAGCAGTTGATAGGCGGTATAGGCCAGCATCAGCTCGCCAAGTAACGGTACAAAGAGCGTCGCCACAAAAGTGGCCGCTTCAAGAACGACCGCGGCGACCTTTTGAAAACTATCCCAACGCGCCCAACGAGTTTTTTCATCTTCATCGCCAGTGGGAACCGCCATCGCCCGAGCGTCATTGAGGATCTTGTTCAGTTTCTGGTGAAAGTCACGGGTCCAGAAGTCACCGCTGTTTCGCAGATAGGTCATCCGCAAATCAGGATTGATATTCGGCTCCTCACGCCACGCCGGCTTTTGTTCAAACGGCAAGGATGCATGCCATTGAATGCTTGAAAGCCGGTTATTGAGCTGGAAAAAGAAGGTGCCTCGCTGTTGATGAGGGACAAACCGGCTGAAAAAGCGCTGATACTCAGGCGAGCGTAATTGTGAGATCAGTTCTCTATGGAAGCTGGCCAGGGAGGGGTATTGTTTGACCGGATGTTCCGGATCATGGGGGACATAGGCGATGACTTGTTCAATCTGACGGCTGCTATCGAGGTCCGCCGCAATCAGAACAATGCCTGTCAGGGCCGTATCCATCATCCTCAACTCGTAACAGTGCATGGGTTGGCCCTGCAAAGTCAGTGCTTGATGCCCCGCAACCAGATTCAACAGCAT
>NZ_JBFTMK010000275.1:0-6545 GCF_056396965.1 Pseudomonas sp. 05N434 | reverse complement strand
GTCTTGTGCAGCGTATCTGCACACGTCTTCGCCGCTTCCTGACCTTTATGCACGAAATGCTCGAAGAAGAACTTCTGGTGTTCTTCACCGGCATGGAAGTGGTGCGGGGTCAAAACCACCGAGAACACTGGCACTTCGGTTTCCAGCTGAACCTGCATCAGGCCGCTGATCACCGACTGGGCGACGAATTCGTGGCGATAGATGCCGCCATCGACCACCAGGCCCGCGGCGACGATGCCGGCATAACGACCGGACTTGGCCAGCAACTTGGCGTGCAGCGGAATTTCAAAGGCGCCACCGACTTCGAAGAAATCGATGTCCGACTCCTGATAACCCTGGGCAATCATTTCAGCGACGAAGCCTTTACGGCTCTGATCGACGATTTCCTTGTGCCAACAGGCCTGGATGAACGCGACGCGCTCGCCCTGATGGTTTTTGCTTTTGCTATCGATTGCGGTGGGTTGCATGTTCTGACTCCTGTTTGTGTGAAAAACAGGGCGTTATGAATCGAATGGGATTTAAGGGTACGCAGGCACACGTGTCTGCGGACGGCGCTTTGGTACGGAACCTGGGCGGCGTCAATCCCGTTCTCTCTTCATCCGGACTATGACCGTCGGCCCCGGGATCACACCGGGTCTGCTGACCTTGCCGCCATCACAGCCATTGCCGTGCCTGTCGCCAAGCGCTCGCGGGCTATGCGCATTGCGCGCAATTACCGCCGGTGGGGAATTACACCCCGCCCTGAGAACGTTTTGCCGCCAGATTGTTTGGCGGCGAAGCGTTTTTAACACATATTTATGGGGCGTGCATGGCTGCTTTCTGATGATTGCTATCGGCTTTTCCGAAGGCATACAGCCTCTTTTCCTCGTTCAAGGCTTGATTAATTGTCGGCATGACCGCAGTAATTCCTTTCCGAAACGGATTTTTCCCCTGTTTACCGAGGCCAGATTCATGAGCGTTATCGATCTTCGCAGCGACACCGTCACCCAACCGACCGCAGGGATGCTCGACGCGATGGCCAATGCCGCCACCGGTGACGACGTTTATGGCGAAGATCCGACGGTCAATCGCCTGGAAGCCGAGCTGGCAACACGACTGGGTTTTGCCGCGGCGCTGTTTGTTCCAACGGGCACCATGAGCAACCTGCTGGGCTTGATGGCCCACTGCGAGCGCGGTGACGAATACATTGTCGGTCAGCAGGCCCACACCTATAAGTACGAAGGTGGTGGCGCGGCGGTGCTTGGTTCGATCCAGCCGCAGCCGCTGGAAGTGCAAGCCGATGGTTCGCTGGACCTGGCGCAAGTCGCCGCCGCGATCAAACCGGACGACTTCCACTTCGCGCGCACCCGTTTGCTGGCACTGGAAAACACCATGCAGGGCAAGGTGCTGCCGCTGGAGTACCTGGCCCAGGCTCGCCGCTTCACTCGTGAGCATGGCCTGGCGCTGCATCTGGATGGCGCACGGCTCTACAACGCGGCGGTCAAGCTGGGTGTCGATGCCCGGGAGATCACTCAGCATTTCGATTCGGTGTCGGTCTGTCTCTCCAAAGGCCTGGGTGCGCCAGTCGGTTCGGTGCTGTGCGGCTCGGTCGAGTTGATCGCCAAGGCTCGGCGTTTGCGCAAGATGGTCGGTGGCGGCATGCGCCAGGCCGGGATTCTCGCGGCGGCGGGGCTGTATGCGCTGGATAATAATGTTCAGCGCCTGGCCGACGACCATGCCAACGCACAATGGCTGGCCGAAGGCCTGCGAGCGGCGGGGTATGAGGTCGAGCCAGTGCAGACCAACATGGTTTACGTGAAAATGGGCGACAAGGCCGAAGCGATCAAGGCCTTCGCCGCGACACGCGGGGTCAAGCTCAGCGCTGCCGCTCGTCTGCGAATGGTCACGCACATGGACGTCAACCGTACGCAAATCGAGCAGGTCGTCGCTACATTCGTCGAGTTTTCCCGCATCTGATCGCGTTAGCGGTCCAATTGACCGTTTCTATCGTATAAACACGCTGTACCCCGCGCGCAGGGCCGATATAATGCGGCCCTTTGCCGTCGCTTCGTCTGTTGACGTTTCGCACAGGCCTTTGGCCGCAGCCTCCGTGGAAGAACCTAATGAAAAGCGCAGAAATCCGTGAAGCCTTCCTTCGCTTCTTCGAAGAGCAAGGCCACACCCGTGTAGCCTCCAGCTCTTTGATTCCGGGCAACGACCCAACCCTGCTGTTCACTAACGCGGGGATGAACCAGTTCAAGGACTGCTTCCTGGGCCAGGAAAAGCGCGCGTACACCCGCGCCGTCAGCAGCCAGAAATGCGTGCGTGCCGGCGGCAAGCACAACGACCTGGAAAACGTCGGTTATACCGCCCGTCACCACACCTTCTTCGAAATGCTGGGTAACTTCAGCTTCGGTGATTATTTCAAGCGTGACGCCATTACCTTTGCCTGGACGTTCCTGACCTCCGACAAATGGCTGAACCTGCCGAAAGAAAAGCTCTGGGTGACCGTCTACGCCAGCGATGACGAGGCCTACGACATCTGGACCAAAGAAGTCGGTGTACCGGCCGAGCGCATGGTTCGCATCGGCGACAACAAGGGCGCGCCGTACGCTTCCGACAACTTCTGGACCATGGGCGATACCGGCCCGTGCGGTCCTTGCACCGAGATCTTCTACGATCACGGCGCCGACATCTGGGGGGGGCCACCGGGCTCGCCGGAAGAAGACGGCGACCGTTACATCGAAATCTGGAACAACGTGTTCATGCAGTTCAACCGCACCGCCGATGGCGTGTTGCACCCGTTGCCAGCCCCGTCGGTGGACACCGGCATGGGTCTTGAGCGGATCAGTGCCGTGCTGCAGCACGTTCACTCGAACTATGAAATCGACCTGTTCCAGAGCCTGCTGAGCGCATCGGCCAAGGCCATCGGTTGCACCAACGACAATCAGGCTTCCCTGAAAGTCGTGGCTGACCACATCCGTTCCTGCGGCTTCCTGATTGCCGACGGCGTGCTGCCGTCCAACGAAGGTCGCGGTTATGTACTGCGCCGGATCATTCGTCGCGCTTGCCGTCACGGCAACAAACTGGGCGCCAAGGGCAGCTTCTTCTACCAGATCGTTGCAGCCCTGGTCGCCGAGATGGGCGAAGCGTTCCCTGAACTGAAATCCCAGCAGGCGCACATCGAGCGCGTGCTGAAGGCCGAAGAAGAGCAATTCGCCAAGACTCTGGAGCAGGGCCTGAAGATCCTCGAGCAGGATCTGGCCGAACTCAAAGGCGACGTGGTGCCGGGCGACGTGGTGTTCAAGCTTTACGACACCTACGGTTTCCCGATGGACCTGACCGGCGACATCGCCCGTGAGCGCAGCCTGACCATCGACGAAGCAGGCTTCGAGCGCGAGATGGAAGCCCAGCGCGTGCGTGCCCGTTCCGCCAGCTCCTTCGGCATGGACTACAACAGCCTGGTCAAGGTTGATGTGGCCACCGAGTTCACCGGTTACACCGCTCACAGCGGTTCCGCCAAAATCGTTGCTCTCTATAAAGAAGGGCAATCGGTTGACGTACTGAGCGAAGGCGAAGAGGGCGTCGTCGTTCTCGATCAGACGCCGTTCTATGCCGAATCCGGCGGTCAGATTGGTGATTGCGGCTTCCTCCAGGCTGGCGCTGCGCGTTTCGACGTGCGCGACACCACCAAGACCGGCGGTGCGTTCCTGCACCACGGTGTGCTGGATTCGGGCAGCCTGATCGTAGGTGCTCCGGTGGAGACTCATGTCGATGCCGAAGTGCGCCATGCGACGTCGCTGAACCACTCGGCGACTCACTTGTTGCACGCTGCATTGCGTCAGGTGCTGGGCGAGCACGTTCAGCAGAAAGGCTCGTTGGTCGACAGTCAGCGTCTACGCTTTGACTTCAGCCACTTCGAAGCGATCAAGCCTGAGCAGTTGAAGGCGCTGGAAGACATCGTCAACGCCGAGATTCGCAAGAACTCCGAAGTTGAAACCGAAGAAACCGACATCGAAACCGCCAAGCAGAAAGGCGCCATGGCGCTGTTCGGCGAGAAGTACGGCGACAGCGTACGTGTGCTGAGCATGGGCGATTTCTCCGTCGAGCTGTGCGGCGGTATTCACGCCACCCGTACCGGCGACATCGGTCTGCTGAAAATCATCAGCGAAGGCGGTGTGGCTTCGGGTGTGCGTCGTATCGAGGCAGTCACCGGTGCCGCGGCACTGGCCTACTTGAATGCTGCAGAAGAACAACTCAAGGAAGCGGCCAACCTGGTCAAGGGCAGCCGCGATAACCTGATCGACAAGCTGTCGGCTGTGCTGGAGCGCAACCGTCTGCTGGAGAAGCAACTCGAGCAGTTGCAGGCCAAGGCGGCCAGTGCGGCGGGCGACGATCTGTCGGCTTCTGCCCTGGACGTCAAAGGCGTGAAAGTGCTGGCCGTGCGTCTGGACGGTCAGGACGGCAAGGCGCTGCTGGCGCTGGTCGATCAACTGAAAAACAAACTCGGCCGCGCAGTGATCCTGCTCGGCAGTGTCCATGAGGAAAAGGTCGTTCTGGTTGCAGGCGTGACCAAAGACCTGACTGGCCAACTCAAAGCCGGTGATTTGATGAAGCAGGCTGCTGCGGCAGTGGGCGGGAAGGGCGGTGGTCGTCCAGACATGGCGCAGGGCGGTGGTACTGACGCTGGCGCACTGGATGCTGCATTGGCCCTGACTGTTCCATTTGTAGAGCAGGGTTTATAAGGCAGTGTGCCTGGTCCGCGGTCTAGTAGCGGGCCAGAACGCTGTTTGAGTGATTTATTGGGCGCCCTTCATGGGCAGAGGCGGCTTTGAAATGGCTTTGATCGTACAGAAATTTGGAGGCACCTCAGTCGGCACTGTCGAGAGAATCGAGCAGGTCGCCGACAAGGTTAAGAAATTCCGCGATGCGGGCGATGACCTGGTGGTTGTGCTGTCTGCAATGAGCGGCGAAACCAACCGTCTGATCGATCTGGCCAAGCAAATCAGTGGCGACGGCCAACCGGTTCCACGCGAACTGGATGTGATCGTTTCCACCGGTGAGCAGGTGACGATTGCACTGTTGGCCATGGCGCTGATCAAGCGTGGCGTGCCAGCGGTGTCGTACACCGGCAACCAGGTACGGATTCTGACGGATAGCGCGCACAATAAAGCGCGTATCTTGCAGATTGATGACCAGAAGATTCGCGGTGACCTGAAGGCCGGTCGTGTGGTGGTTGTCGCCGGTTTCCAGGGCGTCGACGAGCACGGCAATATCACCACGCTCGGTCGTGGCGGTTCCGACACCACTGGCGTGGCGCTGGCGGCAGCCCTGAAGGCTGACGAATGCCAGATCTACACCGACGTCGACGGCGTCTACACCACCGACCCGCGTGTGGTGTCCGTGGCTCAGCGTCTGGACAAGATCACCTTCGAAGAGATGCTGGAAATGGCCAGCCTCGGTTCCAAGGTGTTGCAGATCCGTGCGGTCGAGTTCGCCGGCAAGTACAACGTTCCGCTGCGCGTACTGCACAGCTTCAAGGAGGGTCCGGGCACCCTCATTACTATTGATGAAGAGGAAACCATGGAACAGCCGATCATTTCCGGCATCGCTTTCAACCGCGATGAAGCCAAGCTGACCATCCGTGGCGTGCCAGACACCCCGGGCGTGGCGTTCAAGATTCTCGGCCCGATCAGCRCCGCGAACATCGAAGTCGACATGATCRTGCAGAACGTTGCGCACGATAACACCACCGACTTCACCTTCACCGTGCACCGTAACGACTACCAGGCGGCGCAATCCGTGCTGGAAAACACCGCTCGCGAGATCGGTGCCCGTGAAGTCGTTGGCGACACCAAGATTGCCAAGGTCTCGATCGTTGGCGTCGGCATGCGCTCCCACGCAGGCGTGGCCAGCCGCATGTTCGAATCCCTGGCGAAAGAAAGCATCAACATCCAGATGATCTCGACTTCGGAAATCAAGGTGTCCGTGGTGATCGAAGAGAAGTACCTGGAACTGGCTGTGCGCGCCCTGCACACAGCTTTCGAACTGGACGCGCCGGCCCGACAGGGCGAGTAATGCGTTCCCCCCGAAGGGCGCGGTCTGACCGCGCCCTTCGTTTTTTTGAATGGTGCGTACCAAAACTGTTCTTTTGCTCGCGCTAGTCAATACTCAGGCATGTAGGGCTACGACCTTTTCGGTTGTAGGTCGAATGCCTTTTTTTTGCAGACTGTTGTCCCTGAAATGAAATGCGTGAGGAGAAAGGTATGCTGATTCTGACTCGTCGGTGCGCAGAAAGCCTGATTATTGGTGATGGCGAAATCACCGTGACCGTGCTCGGCGTTAAAGGAAATCAAGTGCGTATTGGTGTCAACGCCCCGAAAGAGGTGGCTGTGCACCGTGAGGAAATTTACCTGCGTATCAAGAAAGAGAAGGACGAAGAACCAAGCCATTAATTTTTATCGTTTTTTATGTTTGCAAACGGGGATAAAGCTGGTTAATATACGCCCCGTGTTGCGGAGAGCTGGCCGAGTGGCCGAAGGCGCTCCCCTGCTAAGGGAGTACAC
>NZ_JBFTMK010000274.1:0-6573 GCF_056396965.1 Pseudomonas sp. 05N434 | reverse complement strand
ACCGATAACAACTGCCTGAGGAGATCACCATGAACGCTGCTGTAGACGTTCTGCAATCCACCCATCAGCACATCAATCGCGACCGTCTGTGGCAGTCGCTCATGGACCTGGCCAAGCTCGGCGCGACGGTCAAGGGCGGTGTCTGCCGGCTGGCCCTGACCGACCTCGACCGCCAGGCGCGCGATATCTTCGTCAAGTGGTGCGAGGAGGCCGGTTGCACGGTCAGCATCGACGCCGTCGGCAACATCTTCGCCCGTCGTCCGGGACGCAATCCGAATCTGCCACCGGTAATGACCGGCAGCCACATCGACACTCAGCCCACCGGCGGCAAGTTCGACGGTTGCTTCGGCGTGCTGGCCGGGGTCGAAGTCTTACGTACCCTCAACGACCTCGGCGTGGAAACCGAAGCGCCGCTGGAAGTGGTGGTCTGGACCAACGAGGAAGGCTCACGCTTCGCCCCGTGCATGATGGGCTCCGGCGTGTTCGCGGAAAAATTCACCCTCGAGGAAACCCTGGCCAAGGTCGATGCCGAGGGCGTGACTGTCGGCGAAGCCTTGAACGCCATCGGTTACGCCGGGCCGCGCCAGGTCAGCGGTCATGCTGTGGGTGCGTACTTCGAGGCGCACATCGAGCAAGGCCCGATTCTTGAGGACGAACACAAAACCATCGGCGTGGTGATGGGGGCCCTCGGGCAGAAATGGTTCGACCTGAAACTGCGCGGCGTCGAAGCCCACGCCGGCCCGACGCCAATGCACCTGCGCAAGGACGCGCTGGTCGGCGCCGCGGTGATCGTCGGCGCGGTCAATCGCGCCGCGCTCGGTCATCAACCCCATGCCTGCGGCACCGTCGGCTGCCTGCAAGCCTATCCCGGCTCGCGCAACGTGATTCCCGGCGAAGTGCGCATGACCCTGGACTTCCGTCATCTGGAACCGGCGCGACTCGACTCAATGATCGCCGAAGTCCGCCAGGTCATCGAAACCACCTGCGAGCAACACGGCCTGAGCTTCGAATTGACACCCACCGCGGACTTCCCGCCGCTGTACTTCGACAAGGGCTGCGTCGAAGCGGTACGCGGTGCGGCTCAAGGGCTCGGTCTGTCGCACATGGACATCGTCAGTGGAGCAGGGCACGACGCAATCTTCCTCGCCRAACTCGGCCCGGCCGGGATGATTTTCGTGCCTTGTGAAGGCGGCATCAGCCACAACGAAATCGAAAACGCCGCGCCGGATGATCTGGCCGCCGGGTGCGCCGTGTTGTTGCGGGCGATGCTGGCGGCGTCGCAGGCGATTGCCAGTGGTAAGCAGGCGGCTTGACCACTGGCTTGGCGGGGATGCTCAACGGCGGGTTTGCAGCGCTTTGAACATCAGCATCCCCGCCAGCATGGCGATGGCGAACACCCAGGCCTGCCAGTGCCCCGTCGGCAACAACACCAGTGCCGGGCCGGGGCAGATGCCGGCAATACCCCAACCGATGCCGAAGAGCAGGCTGCCACCGATCAGGCGTCGGTCCAGCTCACGGCTGACCGGCAATTGCATAGGCGCACCCAGCAAGGATGTCGGTTGTTTCATGGCCCAGTGAAACGGCCCCCAAGCCACGGCAATGGCGCCGATCATGACCAGCGCCAGTGACGGATCCCACAGGCCGGCAATGTCCAGAAAACCCAGCACTTTGGCCGGGTTCGCCATGCCGGCCAGCAACAGGCCGACGCCGAACAGCAGGCCGGCGAGGAAAGCGGTCAGTTTGCGCATGTTCAATACCCCAGCAGATGACGCAGGACGAACACCGTCACGAAACCTGTGAACATGAAACTCAATGTCGCGGCAATGGAGCGTGGTGACAGGCGCGAGATACCGCACACGCCGTGGCCACTGGTGCAGCCGGAGCCATAACGAGTGCCGATGCCGACGCACAATCCGGCGATGATCAGCCCCACCGTACCGGTTTTGAATTCGATGGCCGGCCACACATGAAACAGCGCCCACACCAACGGTGCCGCCAACAGTCCGAGCAGGAACAGGGCTTTTTCACCTCGTCCTGAATCATTACGCTCAAGCAGGCTGCCCAACAGCCCGCTGATCCCGGCAACTCGCCCGTTGGYCACCACCATTACGCTCGCGGCGAGGCCAATCAGCGCTCCTCCCGTGAGGGCAGACCAGGGGGTGAAGTGAAGAGAATCAAACACCATGGCAACTCTCCGTATAGACAAAAAGCGGCACTAAACCACTCTTTCCCTATTGAGCATAGGGCTACTTTGGGAGGGCCACGGGTGCCGGGCTTTTTGCACTATCACAAACGTCTGCGGTCGTAATCTTCACTGGGCAGCGCGCAAAAGTGCCGCCGCAATTGTGGAGTTCCAATGAGCCAGGACGTCCTGAGCACTGAAACCAATCGCCGCCAGTTGCAGCAGATCATCGCCGGCCTGTCCGATGGGGTGAKTCTGCTGGAGCTCGACCAGACCATTCTCTGGGCCAATGACGCCGCRCTGGCCATGCACGGTGTCAGCGAGATTGGCGAGTTGGGGGCCAATGCCGGGGAGTACGCCAAGCGTTTTGCCTTGCGTTATCGCAACMATCATCCGGTAGCGATCGAGAACTATCCGATCAGCCGCGTGGCCCATGGCGAGACGTTCAGCGATGTGATGGTGGAGGTGACGCAGCTGGAAAATGAAGAGCGCACCTGGGTTCACAGCGTGCGCAGCATGGTGCTGGCGGACCGTGCCGGTGAGCCGGAATCGTTGGTGCTGATCATGAACGATGTCACCGACTGGGCCAGCGCCGAGCAGCGTTTCGAAAGGACCTTCAACGCCAACCCGGCCCCGGCAGTGATCTGCCGCCTCAGCGATTTGCGCTACATCAAGGTCAACCAGGGCTTCGTGGACATGACCGGCTATGCCCGTGATCAGGTGATCGGCGCTTCGGCTTATGAGCTGGATGTGCTGGAGCGCGCCGAGAACAAGGACCTGGCCAAGCAGCGTCTGCGTGACGGCGCCACCATTCCGCAGATGCAGGCCGAGCTGCAATTGGCCGACGGTGGCAGCAAGCAGGTGATCGTTGCTGGGCAACCGCTTGAGCTCAACGACGAAGCTTGCATGCTGTTTTCCTTCGTCGACATGGAGCTTCGGCACAAGGCCGAAATCGCCCTGCGCCAGAGCGAGGAACGGTTCGCCAAAGCGTTTCGTCTGACGCCGGTGCCGATCCTGGTGTGCCGCRCCGCCGACCAAGTGGTGATGGACGTCAACGAAGCCTTCCTCGAGTCCCTCGCATTTCCCAATGATGAAGTGCTCGGCAAGACCGTGGCGCAACTCGGCTTCATCGATGACGCGGGCGCTCGCACGCGACTGTTTGCGACCCTGGAGAAAAGCGGGCGCGTGGATCGTGTCGATGTCAGGGTGCGCCGGAAGGATGCCGGGCTGATTGATTGTGCGGTCTCGGCGGACACCGTGAACATTCAGGATGGCTCTTGTTACCTGCTGGTGTTGATGGACATCACCGAGCGCAAGCGCACCGAGTTGGAGTTGGTGTCGGCGATCGAAGAGGTGATGAAAGATGCGTCTTGGTTCAGCCGTACGCTGATCGAAAAACTCGCCAACGTGAAAAACGTCAATTCGCCGCAGTTGCCCAGTGTGTCGTTCACCGACCTGACCACCCGGGAGCGCGATGTGCTCGGCCTGATTTGTGAAGGCCTGGCCGACAAGGAGATCGCCGCGCGCCTGAAACTCGCGCCCAATACAGTGCGCAATCATGTGTCGACGGTGTACTCCAAGCTCGATGTGCATAGCCGTAGCGAGGCGATTGTCTGGGCTCGCGAACGAGGTCTGTTCTCCGGCGTGAAGCGGACCAAGGGGCAACGTTAAGGTGCAAATGCACTAGTGCGGGTGGTGCAATTTCATGTATTGATCAGATGGGGCTTTTTCTAGGCTGTCGGGGTGCGAGACGTGGCTTGGGCCCGGTATCGCGTCCTCTTCGATGCAGCTGAAGGAACAACCTCATGGGTGCGAAAAGAACAGGCGGGCAGTCGACGTTACGCTGTCGCCAAGGTGAGTCGGGATGAGTTACCTGGTGCAATTGCGTATGCGGTTGGAGCGGAGCTTTTTGCCGTTGGCCTGTGAGTGTGCGCTTGCCGGGGATAATTCGTTGACGGTGAAGCTTTACCATCCGGCGACAGGGCAGGTGGATCTGGTGGTCAGCGGGTTGAACGTGGCGACGCTCCGGACGCCGGAGGCAGTGGCGGCGTTGATTGAAGAGCTGCGCTATGAGCTTGAAAGCAGTGGCTTGAATCGATCCTCCGCTCTTTAGGCGTCATATCCCGCAGGCCTGCGGTAATGGAATGGTCGCTGTCTTTCTGGCATTGGCGGGTAGCTAAGCTATAAGGAATGCGAGGGTATTTCTTTTCTGTGACAGGGCCGCGGGTTCGCGGGATGGTTTTCGAGTCGCGGAAAATGTCGATTACTTACCGCGGGTCAGCCTATGAACAATTTTTGGAAATGTGCTTTTTCACCACTGTCGCTCGCACTCTGCATGGCGATTCTGGGTGGTTGCGCCAGTCCGCCGCCTCCACCCCCGGCCGTACCGCCACCGACACCGGTTCGTACCTGTTCGACCACCGAAAGTACCGATGTACAGGGTGATATGAGGGCTGAAGGGCAGGTGACCCGAACCACGACCCTGACCCGTTGCGTCACTCAGTAAACCGGGTCCGGTGTACCGCCAGTAGCACGTGCAACTGGCGGTGTATGACCTGTGCGTCGGTTCAGACTTCCTCGATCCTGACCCACCGCGACTCCCGTGCCGCCAGACGAATCGCCGTCGCCAGGCGTTCGACTTCCCACGCCTGCTCGAAATCGGTCCCGTCCTGGCCGAGACCGGCCAGCGCCATCACCAACTCATGCACTTCAAGGGTCTTGAGTTCGTTGTAACCCAACTGGTGCCCCGGCGCCGGGCTGAAGGCGGCGTAACCCGGCAAATCCGGCCCCGCCAGCAGCCGTTGGAAACCGTTTTGCCCGGCACGATACAGCCGCAGTTCATTCAAGCGTTCCTGATCGAACGCCAGGGTGCCTTGGGTGCCGCAGATTTCAAAACACAGGTGATTCTTGTAACCGTGTTTGAGCCAGCTGCTGCTGAAAGTCCCTCGCGCGCCATTGGCGAACCGCAGCAACGCGTGGACCTGATCGTCGACCGCGACCTCGCGTCGTTCCTGGCCACCCGCCGTCACGGGGCGTTGCGCATGTACGGTCTGGGTATCCGCGCACACCGCCTCGACATCGCCCAGCAGATGACGGGCCATGGCCAGTAAATGACTGCCCAGGTCCGCCAGGGCGCCGCCGGCGTAATTGGCGTCGCAGCGCCAGGACCAGGGTGAAACGGGATCGGCCATGAAGTCTTCGCTGAACTCGCCCTGGAAACTGATGATCTGCCCCAGCGCGCCGTTTTGAATCAAATCCCGAGCCAGGCCGATGATCGGGTTGTGCTGATAGTTGTAACCCACCCGCGTCACCACGCCTGCGGCTTTGGCTGCAAGGCGCATGGTACTGGCCTGCTCGAGGCTCACCGCCAGCGGCTTTTCGCAGTACACCGGTTTACCGGCGGCGATGGCAGCCATGGCCATGGGGTAGTGCAGATGATTGGGGGTGGTGATGGCGATCAGGTTGACCTTGGGGTCATCGATCAACTGTTGCCAGTCGTTGTGAGCAGCATCGAAGCCCCAGGCATCGGCGCAGTGGCGGGCGCGCTGCGGGTCGGCGTCGGCAAGGGCGGCGAGGTTGAGCTTCAGCGGCAATTCAAAAACAGCGCTGACATTGCGAAAGGCCAGGGCGTGGGCGCGGCCCATGAAACCTGTGCCGATGAGTCCGATACCGAGTTCGCGCATAGCCGGGGTCCTTTGGATTTTTATTTTCAGGAGGGCTATTTATGGAATAAAAATTCGTAACATGCAATAAAGTGGAATAAATATTCTTTTTCTTGGTGAGGTCAGGAAGCGCTGAGAATGGCTACACCGCCTTGCGTCATTGCCTACAACAACGCCGGAATCTGCTGGCTTGTGCGTCGGCTAATTCGAAGGATCTCGAAAAAACGGCCTATGTTTTTGTTGATGGTGATCGTCACGAAGCAATGGTTGTACGTGATTCTGCAGGATTCCAGCACGGCGGCATTGTTTGGCTAACGAATGGTAAATTTGCAAGCCGCGTCACCGACTATCTGTGTTGAAATCCAGCACCCACATGGCCGCGTCAAAGTGAACTGGCCAACTGAAAATGCTGCTGTCTGCGCAACCTTTCTCCGAGACCTGCTGAGATGATTCGCATCGACTCCATCTGGCTCGCCACGGAGCCGATGGATATGCGCGCGGGTACCGGGCCATAGTTGGCAACCTATCTCGTTACGCAAGGCTTTATGCAAGGAGGCATAATAATGACATCCATAAATTTCCATTTCATCGACGCGCGCGGCGCGCTTATCGATCACCGTGATTGGCTTCACACCCGCCTGTTAGAAACCTACGCAAAAGCAACTGCGTTGATGCCGTTGCGCCCACTTGATGTGATAGTGAAAGCTGGCACTCATGTCATTCCAGAAA
>NZ_JBFTMK010000273.1:0-6579 GCF_056396965.1 Pseudomonas sp. 05N434 | reverse complement strand
CCAGAACCGTTGATGATGTAGACATCATCACCCGCGCCCCCATCAAGGGTCACGGTGCTCAGGTCAACGTTGAACGTGTCGTTGAACCCCGTACCGATGACCTTTTCGATGTTGACCAGGGTGTCGCCTTGCGCGTCACCACCAACTCCGGGGAGCCCACCGCCGGTACGAATATCAACGTTCACCGCAGCAGCCGACGCCGAATAGTCCACGGTATCAGTACCCGTGCCGCCATCCAGCTTGTCCGCACCGGCACTCCCTTTGATCACATCATTGCCACCCAAGGCATAGATCTCATCATCCCCACTGGTACCTGTCAGCGTATCCACGCCGTTTGTCCCGTTTATCACTGCCATTGCGACTTCTTCCTTGCCATGTTGTTGAACCAGATACCTTTCCCGTAGCGATGTACAAACACGCGTCGCAGAAGGGTCTTTCATATGAACGAAGCTGTGGAGCCTGTATCGACGCAAACCAATCCGGGCTTGAGCCGGCCGCCGCAAATTTGTAACGCGCCCGGTACAAACAAAACAGGCGGCCCAAGGCCGCCTGCAGGTGTACATCCATGCTCGATCAGTTTGGCAGCCAGCCCTCGACCCAGTAGTTGAGGTTGTTGCCCTTGAGCATGTAATCGCGCAGCACTTCTTCGCGCAGCGCATCGCCCATGCGATAGCTCGCATCAGGGTCGGACAAGTGCATGCGGATTGCCTCGAGCCATTCCTCGGTGCTGTTGCTCACGACCTTGGTGCAAGGCAGATAGCCGCGATAGGCCTCAGTGTCGGTGCAAATCACCGGATAACCGCAGGCGCCGTACTCCAACAGACGCAGGTTGCTCTTGCAGTCGTTGAAGATATGGAATTCCAGCGGTGCCAAGGCCAGATCGAGGTTCAGGCTGGCCAGTTTGGCCGGATAGGCCTCCAGGCCGATGCTGGGATGGAACTCATGGACAAACGGACGCAAAGCTGGCGGACACATGCCGAAGAACACCCATTCGACTTCGTTGGCAAGCAGGCGCACCACGTCCGCAATGATTGCCAAGTCTCCATCATGACTCGTCCCGCCGCCCCAACCCACGCGAGGTTTGCGAGAGGTGCGGCGCTGGCTGGTGAGCCCGGTCCAGAGATGCGGGGCAAGCATGTTCGGGACGACCCGGATGTCGTGATGCATGTCCCGCAATGCATCGGCCAGGGGCTGGGTCGAGACCACAACCCGGTCACACAGCCCTACGCCACGGCGCACTATTTTATCGACCCCGACCTCAGCCTTGCGCAGGTGCGCGTTCTTCTTCGGGACATCAATCACATAATCGTCAAGTTCGAAGATGCGGAAAGCGTGCGAACAATTTTTGACTCGCTCAACCTCATCGACCGCATTCTTGCTATAGCGCCCCTGCAACACGATCACGTCGGGGGAGCACCGCTCAAGGTCAATGTCTGTCGGCGTGTGATAACTCAGGTGCCCCATCACGCGCCCGGCCGCCTCCAACTCACGGAACGGCTGGGCAACCCGGTAATGGCCCACTGCGGTGGTATTGATTGGGATCCCCAGCACCTTGGGCAAAAGCGGGCGCGAGAACGGGTCCCAGCCATCCTTGAATCCCGGCTCCAGACTGAAGTTGCTGGCGCCCAGACTCAGGTTAGGGTTGTAGGCCGGATCCCTGGCTATCACCGGCAACCATCGCTGGTAAAAACTTTTTTGCTCGGCCTGTAGCACCCTGGGAGCGGGAGTGAAGGCAGAGGATGGAACCACTCGCATCAATTCGGCGTAGGGAGTCCACACCACCAGGTATCCGTTTTGCCTCACGCGCAGGCAAAAGTCAGCGCCATTGAGTGCCTGCGCCAGATTTTGCTCGTCCAGGCCATGCAGCTCATCAAAAACTTTCTTGCGCACAAGCAGACAATCGATGCCCACGGTACTGAAATTCTGTACCGTCTGCTGGCGCTGCATGTAACCGGACGTGTTGAGCGGCTCACCACGATTGGGAACACCGACGGCCCCCCGCAACCCCAGTACCTGGGCCGTGCCCTCGATACGCCCTTGCGGACTCACCAGCCGACCGCCGACCACACCGACTTCCGGACGCTGAGCGTGATTGAGCAACTCGTCGAGCCAATCAGGGCTCACAACGACACTGTAGGGGCTGAGAAACAACAGATAGTCGCCACGGGCGTGGCCGGCAGCAAAGTTCTGCACTGCCGCCAGATTGTCACCATGATCACAGCGCAACACCCGAAGTTTGTCACTGCCCATTTGCTCCATGGCTGACAGCCAGTTGCAGGCATCAACGGCAGTACTGCCATTGTCGACAATGAGAACTTCATAGCGTTGGCAGGCGGTTTTCTCCAACACACTTTCGACGCAACGCTCCAGGGAGCCCAGTTCATCGCGGGTCGCAATGATGATCGAGACCATGGCTGGCTCATCATGCAGGTAGTCCACACGATTGATCATCGACTGGCTGCCGGGACGAATCCGGTGCGGTGCGCCGAGCCGCTGCAGATGCGCGGCCAGCACGCGAGGGCTCTGCTCGATAATCTGCGGCTGCGTGAGCCACTGGGAGAGACACAGAGCGGACTCCACGAGAACTTCAGCAATGTGCCCAATCGCATGCGGCCCGTTACTCTCCACCAGTCGCCAGACCAGATCGTGCACACCCAGCTCGCCAAAACCGTCTTGCATGCCACCCAGCTCGATCATCCGCTGCCGCTGCAGGGCCAGCACACGGCCGACATAGGGATAGCTGCGCATCAGATCCAGGTTGAAGTCCGGCTTGAACACCGGCTCGACCGAAACATCATCACGCAATCCGCCCTCGTCACTGTAGAGGCAGCGCACGTCAGGCATTTCCACCATGCGCTCTGCCAGCAACAGCAAAGCCAGTTCATTCAAGCGATCCCCCGCGCGAACCAGATAGATCCAGTCTGCGTTGTCCAACTGGGCCAGCAGACGATTGAACTGGGTAACCGGTTCATCATCCAGGCGCACATGTTGCACACCGTCGCATGGCGAGTGCTGCAATTGGGACAGCACTACCACTTGCTCAGCAGCATAGGTTTGCTGACGAATGCTCTTGAGCGTTTCTTCCAGCGCCGGAACATCACCTTCGCTGTCGAGAACAATCGGCACGATGCGTGGACGCCAGCTCCAACCCTGCAATCGGGCGTCGAGCAAGCGTTGCTGGGCCGGTTTCAAACGACGGCACGACAGCCATTCCCGATACATGTCGGCAAAGCTCTCGCACTCGACGCCTACCCGGGTGTGCACCATCGTTTGAATGAAGCCCAGTTGCCGGCCCAGCGCGGTTTCTTCCCAGGCATAGGCGTGCCCCGCAATCGCATCAGCCAGTGCCAGATAACGTACCCAGCCCGGCGCAGGCGCCGGCTCACCACTGCGCAAGGCAAGCATTTGCTTGAGCCAGTCGAGCTCGGTCATTACCGCAGTCTTGACTGGTGCCTGATCGCTCAGCCGCGCCGGATGCAAACGCTCAAGGCTCAACACCTGACCTACCACCACCAAATTGCCACGCCGTAGCAGGCAGGCAAACAAGGCGAAGTCCAGACACGCGATAAAACCTTCGCCGATCTGAGTCAGGGCCGGCAGATATTCCAGCGCATGGCGGGTTCGCAACAACGCCCCGCTGAGGCCGCTGAGAAAATTGACCAGACTGCTTTCCAGAATGCCCAGCAGATCCTCGCCCTTGAACAAGGTGACACCGGTGGAAAAACAGCAATTTTCCACACGGTCGGAAAGCAGGATGTAATCAGCGTCGTAAAACTGCCGCTGGCCGATCACCAGGTGGACATCGGCGTGGTCGATGAAGCCACCGATCTGCTGAGTGATGCATTCAGGAAGCAGCTGGTCGTCGTCGCACAGCAATTTCAGATAGTCACCGCTGGCCTCTTTGGCGCAGGCCATGAGGTTGCCCTGAAAACCCAGGCGCTGAGGATTGCGCACATAGCGCAGGCGAATCGAGACAGGCACCTCACAGGCATCGACGATCTCGCGGATCTCGTCACCGCCACTGTCATCGCAGACGATCACCTCAAGATTGGCGTAGGTCTGATTCAGCGCGCTTTGCAGTGCCGTCTGGAAGAACTGCGGGTTGAAGGCGGGGATGGCGATGGTAACAAGAGGTGCTGGTTTCACGGCGGGAGAACTCGCGAGCGGCGGGAGCTTACTTCAACGAAGTGAAACTCCCCGAACCGCTGAATAAAGACGGTTTGCACTCGGCAGTCGCAAGCCTTCGCGAGATCGCGAAGGCCCTGACTCAGACTTTGTTGAACAGCCCCAACTGAGCGATCTTGCTGAACGCCAGTTGCGAAGCTTGCAGCATGGTCTGCTGTAGAGTCAGGCGGGTCATCACTTCAGCCGGATCGGAATCGCGAATGGCCGATTGGGTCTGGGTGTTGGCGAGTGCCAGACTCTGGTTGATATCAGTCTGGGTATCCAATGACGCACCGCGACCGCCTACAGAACTGATACCGGAGGCCAGTTGGTCCATGCCGCTGGAGAGGTTGCCGATACCGGCAGTGACTGCAGCGTTCATTTGCTGAATGGCAATCGGATTATTATTGGTTGGCGTCGACAGCGCTGTTTTCAGCTGGCTGACGGTGTCCAGAATGTTTTGGGTCTGGTGSGTGTTGACCGCCACTGAGAACTGATCGCCTGCACCCGGCGTACCGGACACGGTGAACGAGACACCCGATGCTGTCGCGGTCGTACCGGCCATGGTACCGGTGGACACCGGTTTACTGTTGACGGTCAATGGCGCGGCATAGAGTTCGAAGTTCGTGGCACTGGTGAACTTGAGAATCGCCCCGCCGCCCGGGAAGCTGGCGTGGTAGTTGGTGCTGTTGGTCACAGAGGCGCCTGTCACCAGCGCAGTCGACGGGTTGCCCGGGCTGCGCGAAGTGTTGAAGCTGTCCGGCTTGGCTGCCAGCGTGAAGCTGTGCCCGGTGATCACGGTTCCCGGGACATCCCCCGCTTGCAGGTTGATGTTCAAGTTCAGATCAATGCCACGAAAACTGACAGTCTGTGTGGCCGCACCGCTGGTGGAACTGAACACGCCGTTCTGACTGGCCTCAGCGGTGACATCATTACCCAACGAGTCCGTAATTTGCAGCTGCGTGCCGCTGACGAAACTCACGGTGTAAGGCTCGCCGCTGCGGAACTTGGCGTTGTAAGTGACATCGGATTCGACCTGACCGTTGGACAACACCACACGACCGTCATCGACCGCAGGCGCGGTGAGCGTGGTCYGAGTCCGGGTAGTGTTGATCGCCTGCTGGAACACGTCCCAACCGGTGCTGTTGGTGGCCATCGACTGGGTATCGCCAATCGGCAGATCCAGCGTGACCTGATCACCGTTGTAGGCGTAGCTGCCATCGGTGTTGCGGGTGAACGGCACCACATCGCCCTTGGACCCGGAGAAGATGTACTTGCCGTTTTCATCCTTGGTGTTCATCAGGCTGAGCAGTTGCTCTTCAATCTGCCCCAGTTCGGAAGCGTTCGCCTGACGGTCGGCATCGGTATAGCCTGCGTTGCCTGCGCCGAGCGCCAGCTCTTTGGCGCGCTGCAGCACGTTGCCAATACTGGTCATCACCGACTCGGTCTGGCCTAGGGTGCCTTTGATGGTGGTCATGTTGGCCGAGTACTGGTCAAGCATCGAAGCCTGCTGACCCAATTGCAGCAAACGCGAAGCGCCGACCGGATCGTCGGCCGCGGTATTCACGCGAACCAGGCTGCTGGCCTCTTCGCTGCTCTTGACCACGTTGGAAAAGTTCTTCTGATAGTTGGCAGCAGAGGACTCGTAAAACTGGGCGGTAGAAATGCGCATGGGCTACGACTCCTTAAAGACTGTTGATCAGTGTGCTGAAGATTTCCTGCGCAGCCTTGATGATCTGCGAAGACGCGGTGTAGTACTGCTGATACTTGACCAGGTTGCCGGTTTCCTCATCGAGGTCGACACCGGACAACGAGTCGCGAGCGCCCTTGGCGTTGGCCAGGATGGCGGTGGTCGCGGCACTGTCGAGTTTGCCTTGAGCGGCCTTGGCGCCGACGCCCGAGACCAGCTTGCCGTAGGCATCGTTCAGGGAAATACCGTTGCTGGCCGAACCGGTGTCCACGGTCTGCTTGGTCTGCAAGGCAGCCAGCGTGGTGCCGTTACGGTTATCCAGCGAACCCGGCTGGCTGAGCGATACGTTGATCGCAGTGCCGTTACCTGGCGAACCGGCCACGGTCATGTCAAACGACACAGTGCGCTGCACGATGGGCGGTCCCGGATCATTGATCGCGGCGCCGGTGCCGTCGACCAGCGGAATGGTCAGGCTCAGCGTATTGTTCTGGCCCGGCACGATGGTGCCGCTGCTGAGCGCGTTGCCTTGGGCATCGAGCATTTGGTAAGTCTGAGTCGTACCACCGGCCGCACCAAATACGATCTTGACCGGCGTCGAAGTCTTCAGGCCGTTCTGGAGCGTGGTGGTGGTCGCCGTGTCGTAGATATCGAACTTGGTGGTCAGGGTCGGTTGACCGCTGGCCGGAATCGTCAGTGTGCCGCTGCCGCCCGCAGCAATCGCTCGC
>NZ_JBFTMK010000272.1:0-6607 GCF_056396965.1 Pseudomonas sp. 05N434 | reverse complement strand
AAGTCGATGGCGTTGAACAGCCCGACCGGGCCGTGCACCGCCAGCTCGTAACCTTCATGCAGGGTGTCATGCAACCAGTTCGAGACCTTGCCGCCCGGTACGCGCTTGATCGTCACCGAGAAGCTGTACGGCACCGACGGCGAGCTGGAAATGGTGTACGAACGCATGATCTGCTGGCCTTCGATTTCCAGCTCCAGGGTGACGAATTGCCCCGGTTTGAAGAAGAACATGATCGGCTGGTCGGCCATAAAGCAGAAGGTGCGCACATCCCAGGTTTCCTGGATGACTTTGACGCAACGGACAATGTGTCGACCATTGGCCCAGGTCTGGGTGGTTACCGGGTTCAGGAAGTTGTTGGACATGCTGATCTCCACGGCCGACTACCGGCCTTTATGTTGGCGATTCTGCGTATAGCGCAGCCCCGCCATTTACCTATCTGCGACATTGACATACTTATCGCGACCAGCCCCCAATTACCGGGGGTTGGGCGTCGGGAACAGATTGGGCCATGTCGCCCATGGATAAGGTTCCGGGGAGCGCCGGCCCCACACTCGCCCCATACCAAGACACAACCTTTACACCTTGCGTAGCAAACCTGATCAGCCACTTTCGCGGCCACGCAGATGGCCTTGAGGAAACACATGATGGACGTCACCACTACCCTGAGCCTCGGCGATCCACTGGAACCCGCACGCAAGGCCACCGCGCAGATGCTGCATGAGCGCGAGCGCACTTTCTCGCTGCCGCAGCCTTTTTACTCTGACGAGCGGCTGTTTGATATCGACATGCAGGAAATCTTCCAGAAAGAGTGGTTGATTGCCGGCATGACCTGCGAGATCCCGACCAAGGGCAACTACCTGACCCTGCAAGTCGGCAAGAACCCGATCATCGTGATTCGTGGCGCCGATGGCGTGGTCCATGCGTTCCACAACGTCTGCCGCCACCGTGGTTCACGCCTGTGCACCAGTGAAAAAGGCAAGGTCGCCAAACTGGTCTGCCACTACCACCAGTGGACGTACGAGCTGGACGGTCGCCTGCTGTTCGCCGGCACCGAAATGGGCGCCGACTTCGACATGAAGCAATACGGCCTCAAACCGGTGAACGTGAAGACCGCCGGCGGTTACATCTTCATCAGCCTGGCAGAAAACCCGCCGGCCATCGATGACTTCCTGTCGACGCTCAGCCATTACATGGAACCGTACGACATGGAGAACACCAAGGTGGCGGTGCAAACCACCTTGATGGAAAAGGCCAACTGGAAACTGGTGCTGGAAAACAACCGCGAGTGCTACCACTGCGGCGGTTCACACCCGGAATTGCTGAAAACCCTGCTGGAATGGGACGACGTCACCGATCCGCGTGCCGACCAGGCCTTCAAGGACCACGTAGCCGCTTCCGCCGCTGCCTGGGAAGCCGAGAAGATCCCTTACGCCCACGCCAGTTTCGGCCTGCGTAACCGTATCGTGCGCATGCCGCTGCTCAAGGGCACCGTATCGATGACCATGGACGGCAAACAAGGCTGCGCCAAACTGATGGGCCGCATCAAGAACCCGGACCTGGGCTCGATGCGCATCCTGCACCTGCCGCACTCGTGGAACCACTGCATGGGCGACCACATCATCGTGTTCACCGTGTGGCCGATCAGCGCCCAGGAAACCATGGTCACCACCAAGTGGATCGTCCACAAGGACGCGGTCGAAGGCGTGGACTACGACGTGGAGCGCATGCGCCAGGTCTGGGATGCGACCAACGACCAGGACCGTCGCCTGGCCGAAGAGAACCAGCGCGGGATCAACTCCACCGCGTACCAGCCAGGGCCTTACTCCAAGACCTATGAATTCGGCGTGGTGAACTTCGTGGACTGGTACAGCGAGCGGATGCTGAACAACCTGGGGGCCGAGCCTGCGCCTTACCTCAAAGGTGTTCCGGTTCAGGGTTAATCGAAATCTGATCGTTCCCACGCCAGGCGTGGGAACGATCCTTCCTCGCTAAATTGAAGACCACCGCACCGAACCATCCTCGCCAATAAACGTCTCTTCGATGTTCTCCCCCACCAGCCGCACCTTCACATAACCGTTCAACACCCGATCCGGGTACGCCTCATCCCGCGCATTTTGCGTTTCCGACCACAGCACCCCCGGATGCCCGTTCAGCTCGCTGGCATTGCCATAGGGAATCGCCCCGTGCCCGGCGCAACGTGCATGCAAGCCACCTTGAGTGGCATAGCAGATGCCGTTATGCAAATRCCCCCAATACCAGTAATCCGGCTCGCGCCCCAAGGCATCGCAGACCGGCTTGTACAGCGCGGTCTTGTCACGCCCGGTAATGTCAAAGCCCTGGTGATGACTGAGCACCATGATCTTCTTGCGTTTGGGCAGGTCTTTCATCCAGTCGATCTGCTGCTTGTTCAGCGCGCCGTCCATATACAGGTTGATTGGACTGGAGGCATAAGCCGAGTCGATCCCGACCACCAGCCAGTCATCGTTGTACAACGCAAAATAACTGGTGCCCTGCTGCGCCGGGAAACGTTTGGCCAGTTCCTTGAAGTAGCCATGGGCGCCGCTGTACATCTCGTGGTTGGAGTTGAGAGTGAATGAGCCCTGCTTGCCCATCGGCCAACCGACCATGTCGACGTCTTCCTGGGAGCGGGTGCCGGCGTAATACACATCCCCCAGATGAATGGTGAAGTCGGCCTGGGCCAGTTGCATCTGATCGGCCACCGCCACTGCCGGGGCATGACTGTCGAACGGCCCGGTGCCCCAGTCGCCGGCAATGGCCAGGGTCACGTCACTGTCCATGCGCATCAACGCCGGGTTGGTAGCGAACGGTGCGTGATGCCGCAGGTTCTCGATCCACTTGAGCAACGCTTCGCTCCACAACAGATCCAGCAGCTCCCATTTGCGACAACCGAGCAGGCTGCCATCCTTGAGCACTTGGGTCTGCAGCTCATCTACCGATTGCGGCAAGGGGCTGGCGTTGCCGATGTGCAGGATCGACAAACCGTGGGACAAATCCCACGGCACACTCGGTTGATCGTCCGGCAAGTCGCCGTGCTTGAGCACGTATTGCGCCTGATCGTGCCCCCGCTGCAGCAGCGCGACGATGGCTTGGTACTCCTCCGGTTCAAGCTCGCTGACGAGCTTCTTCCAGGCCATTTCCAGCCGTGTGAACAGCCCGTGCAGGCGCACCTTCACCTTGTCGTATTCATGTTCCCAATGTCTGACCAATGACATGTCGCTTTCCTCCATCCGTAGTGGAATCACAGGGTTTTCATGAACTCGATGAGCGCCCGCTTATCGAGCTCCGACAACTGCGTGCCGTACAGGTGGCCACCGTTGTGGTTGCCCTCCAGGCGCGTGTCGTATTTGAAGTCCGCCGAGGCTTTCACCTGCTCGCCACTGGTGATGAAGCCGACCTTGTCCTTGTCGTAAATGTCGGAACCGGTGAAGAACACCTGCGGCCGCAGTTCCGGCGGCTGCAGCAAATCCCACAGGGTCGGCACCGAGCCGTTGTGCAAGTACGGCGCGCGCAACCAGATGCCGTCGGTGGGCGTATTGCTGTAGCTCTGGGTCTTGCGGTAAGCACCAAAGTCGAACGGCGGTTTCTTGAAGCCGTGGAAGGCTGTCACTAAACCGGTGGTGAACGAGTTCAGCCGATGGGGATCGGTGCCCAGTTCATCAATCGTGGTGGTGACCTGACCGGTGTCGGTGCGGCCGAAGTCATGGCAACCGGCACAATTCTTTTCCCAGACCGGCTTGCCCCGGGCGACCTTGGCCTGATCCAGCGCGAACGGCCAGGCCGGTGCCTTGTGGCCCAGCAGCCAATTGGTCACCCGGTTGAAACTGTCCGGCAGCACCGACTCCGGCGTCGCACCCACGGCCATGGCCGCCGCGTAGTTGCGCTCATGGATATCGTTGTTGTTGCCGTCCCAGTGCAGGTACAGCGATTCCCGGGGTTTCTGGTTCCAGACTTGCGGCAAGTCGACGGTGCCGATGGTCGAGTCATCCGGGAAGCCGAACACCACCATTTTCGTCGGGTTGAAAGTGTCGGTACGCCCCGGCCCTTGCGGTGCGCGCAGCTTCTGCCAGGCATAAGCCTGTTTCTGTTTGATCAGCGCGCTGGTGGCCATCGGGATGATCAGATAGCGGTTGTACAGGCGCTCGAAGAACCCGAGCTGGAACTTGCTGTTGATCGCAGTCATCACCGCGTCGGGGGTGAATTTGGGGTCGCTCGCGCAATCGTAGGCGAACCACTGGAAGGCCTGCAGTTGCAGGGTATTGGCCGGTGCGGAGGCCACCGGGGTAGCAACATCGCTGGCATTGGCGCGGTAGGAGCCGGTGTGGCACAAGGCGCAGTTGGGCTCCACGGTCGGGTAGCCGATCTGCCGCTTGGCCATGCCGATCGGCAGGTCCTTGCCGTTCTCGTAGAGGAAACCGAACACTTCGTAACCGCCGGGCTTCGGCAGTTTCTCCGGGCACATCTGCGGCAACACGGCGAACAGGTAATAGGGAATCCGTGCTTCGATGCCCAGGCCGATGGCGGCGTATTTGTAGTGGTCTTCGTCAGAAGCGTATTGCTCGGCCGGCACCACTCGCAGCATCTGGTACCAGGTTTCGTAACCGATAAACCCCAACGCCAGCACCACGACCAGCGTGGCGACCTTGAAGCTGTGCCGCCGCCAGCGTCGCGCCCACGCTGCGCACCACTCACGCCAGCCATCGCGAAGCAGGGCGAACGGCCGATTGGCCGGCGCGCTGCCCAGATACAGCAGAATCCCGAGGATCAGGAACATGCCCAGATCGCCCAGCAGCATCGGCACGAACACCTGGGCCTGGTTGCTGGTGTTGATCAGGTAAATCCAGAACGCCACGGCGACCAACCGTGACAATACGCACAGCCACGAATGCACCACGTATTTGGGGGCATTGAAGCCTGACGGCATGTAAAAAAGGCTGATCCCCACCAGCAACATGCCGGCGTTCTCCAGCCAAGGATCGGAGAGCTGCGGAGGCATCCCGAGCATCGAGGTCAGCAACGCCGGCGCGAACAGCGCCGGAATCGCGAAGACCATGTTCATTGCGATGCCTATCCAGATGAAGCGTTGAAACCAGCGGATGTAACTGTCCATGGCATCCATTTCCTTGTAGTCGCCAATCCCAAGTCAGCACACGGCTTTTGTGGCGAGGGAGCTTGCTCCCGTTCGGCTGCAAAGCAGTCGTAAAACCAGAAAACGCGGTGTATCTGATCGATCGCATCCTCAGGTTTTGGGGCTGCTGCGCAACCCAGCGGGAGCAAGCTCCCTCGCCACAAAAAGCCCGATCAACCGAGGGCGGTTTTCTCCAGGTGCTGCAGGATGATCGGGTACACATCGACCACCGCGTTCTTGCCGAACATGCAGTCGATATGCCCATAACCCGGCACCACATGCCGGCTGTAGCGTTCCGGTCCATGGATTTTGCACACGCGCTCATAGGTCCTGAGCGTGCTTTCGGGCAAGTAGCACTGGTTGTCTTCGCCACTGATGAAGCAGATCGGCATGGTCAGCCGGTCGAAGTGCGGCATGTAGACGTCCTGGCCCTTGAAGTCCACCAGATGGCCTTTGCGCAGGATCAGCGCCAGGTGCTCGAAGGTCTGTATGTTCGACTCGCCGAACAACTCGTGCAGGTTGTCGTGCAGGGTTTCGTTGAGTGTGTCGTGGCGGTACAGCGACGCGTACATGAAGGTGATGCGGTGGCACACCGGGTTGGTGCAGTAACCTTGAGCCTCGATGCGGGCGTAGATGTTGAGGGCCTTGTCATAGAGTTTGTTGAACCAGCTCTCCTTGTTGTCGGCATACGCGGTGAGGGATTTGATGCCGATGGCGTCGAGCATCCCCGGCAAATGCAGACCGGCCTTGAGCCCCGTTGCCGTGGCGACCACCGTGTCCGCGGCGATCTGCGAACAGACCACCGAACGCACGCCCTGCAATCCGGCCAGCAGTGACATGAAGAAGGTCGTCGCGCCGTAGCAATGCACCACGCACTGCACGTCAGCGGCGAGGGTGGCCTGCTGGATATGCTCGATGGCGGCCTTGAAGTCGTACTGGGCAATCTGGTCGCCGTTCCATTCATGTTTGCTGGCCGGCAGCAGGATGCTGACCCGGAAATCCAGGAGCCAGACGTCGTACTCGTGCTTGCACAGGTACTCCAGCAGGTTGGTCTGGATGGTGTCGGTGGAGAAAATATTCGAGCCCACACCCAAACCATGCACCAGCATCACCGGCCCCTTGGTGCCGCCCTGATAGCGGGTCAAGCGTAGCTGGACGCTGTCTTCGGTCTGGAAGAACTGCACGCTTGGCGTCGGCGCATCCAGCGGCCGTTTCTGCCGGGGCGGCGCATCGGGGTTGAAGTAGATGTCGCCCGCGAACACCCCGCCGTAGCTCTCCCACAAGATGCCGGCGAAGAACTTGCCGAACCGCGCCAGCCCTTCAATGCGCTCACGTTCGTTGCGCGCGTTGAGCACCTTCATGGTGGTCATCTGCTTGGCAAAATCGGCCGGCTCGATGTGCATCACCCCCGAGCCGATCACCTCGCCCGTCTTGTCCGGCCCGCGATACAGCGTCACATAG
>NZ_JBFTMK010000271.1:0-11766 GCF_056396965.1 Pseudomonas sp. 05N434 | reverse complement strand
GCTGTGGGCTGTTGATCAGGATGAACTCCAGGCGCCGGTCATTGACCTGGCTGGTCTCCACAAGCCGGTAGACGCTGGACTCGACGTAATCCTTGAGTTGCGGATCGTTGAGTTGCGACACCTGGCTGCGCAGCATCGCCAGCCACGCACGGCCCAGTTGGTATTCCTGTTGCGGCGAGACGATGGCAGAACTGGCGTCACCGAGTGACGGCAAGTCGTCGGCGAAGCCCGGTGAGGCGAGCAGGCAAGCGAGCGTCAGCAGGGTAGGGCGCAAAAAAGTCATGCACAAAGCCTTAGTCGACAAAGACGTTACTGTAGCCGGACACTACGCTTGGGACCAGATATTCTAAGCGACTCAACCCCTGCCCCGGAGTGATTCGATGACTGACGCTGTAACMCACGACGCCGAGCTGGACGCCAGCGGTCTGAATTGTCCGCTGCCGTTGCTCAAGGCCAAGATGGAACTCAACCGACTGGCCAGCGGGGCGGTGCTCAAGGTGATTGCCACCGATGCGGGCTCTCAGCGCGATTTTCGCACCTTTGCCCGATTGGCCGGTCATACGCTGCTTCGTGAAGAAGATGAGGCGGGCGTTTACCGCTATTGGTTGAAAAAAGCCTGAAACCTGCGGCGTTCGTTCCTAAGGATTATTGATGTTCAAAGTGTTACGCGACTGGATTCAGCGCTATTTCTCGGATGAAGAGGCCGTGGTGCTGGCGGTGCTGCTGTTTCTGGCATTTACCGCCGTACTCACCCTGGGTGGAATGCTTGCGCCAGTGCTGGCCGGGATGGTGCTGGCGTATCTGATGCAGGGGTTGGTGGTGATCCTCGAGCGCCTGCGTCTGCCGGGGGCCGCGGCGGTGGGGCTGGTCTTCGCGTTGTTCATGGGGGGGCTGCTGGTATTCATCCTCGTCGTGGTGCCATTGCTCTGGCATCAGTTGATCACGCTGTTCAACGAATTGCCCGGCATGCTCGCCAAGTGGCAATCACTGCTATTGCTGCTGCCCGAGCGTTATCCGCATCTGGTGTCGGATGAGCAAGTGCTACAGGCAATCGAAGTGGCGCGGGGCGAGATCGGCAAATTCGGCCAGTGGGCGCTGACGTTCTCGTTGTCGAGCTTGCCGCTGCTGGTGAACATCATGATCTACCTGGTGCTGGTGCCGATCCTGGTGTTCTTCTTCCTCAAGGACCGGGAGATGATCGGCCAGTGGGTGCGTGGTTACCTGCCGCGGGAGCGAGCGCTGATCACTCGAGTCGCCCAGGAAATGAACCGGCAGATTGCCAATTACATTCGTGGCAAGGTCATCGAAATCTTCATTTGTGGGGGCGTGACCTACATCGCTTTCGTGGCGCTGGGGCTCAACTATGCGGCGCTGCTGGCGTTGTTGGTGGGTGTGTCGGTAGTGGTGCCCTATGTCGGGGCGGTGGTGGTGACCGTGCCGGTGCTGCTGATTGCGCTGTTCCAATGGGGGTGGAGCGATCAGTTCATCTATTTGATGGCGGTCTACGGGATCATCCAGACGCTGGACGGTAACGTGCTGGTGCCGCTGCTGTTCTCGGAGGCGGTCAACCTGCACCCGGTGGCGATCATCTGCGCGGTGCTGCTGTTTGGCGGGTTGTGGGGCTTTTGGGGCGTGTTCTTTGCGATTCCCCTGGCGACGTTGTTCAAAGCCGTGCTGGATGCCTGGCCGCGCAAGGAGCCGGAGGTGTCGCCGCTGCTTTGATCGTCGATTTCAGGGCCCCCACAGGGTTCATGCCATCCCTATGGGAGCGGGCTTGCCCGCGAAGGCGTCCGAATAGACGCCAAAAAAAATCAGGCCTTGTTCAGTGCCTGAGCAGCCGCCAAAACCGCATCCACATGCCCCGGCACCTTCACGCCGCGCCATTCCTGACGCAGCACGCCATCCTTGTCGATCAGGAACGTGCTGCGATCAACACCCATATATTCCTTGCCGTAGAGCTTTTTAAGCTTGATCACGTCGAACAGCTGACAGATGGCTTCGTCCTTGTCGCTGATCAGCTCGAAGGGGAACTCCTGCTTGCACTTGAAGTTTTCGTGAGACTTCAGGCTGTCGCGAGATAGGCCGAACACCTCGGTGTTGGCCGCCTTGAACGCCGCGTACTGGTCGCGAAAACCCTGGCCTTCGGTGGTGCAGCCCGGCGTGCTGTCCTTCGGGTAGAAGTAAATCACCACTTGCTTGCCTTTGAGGGCCGCGAGGCTGACGGTCTGCCCGCTGGTGGCGGGTGCTTCGAAGTCGGCAACCGGTTGGTCGATGGCTACGGCCATGAAAGCTTCCTTACATTGGGTTTTGTGGGCGCCACGGTTCAATCAGTGCGTCCAGGTTCATGGCGTCGGCGAAATCCAGGAACTGGTCGCGCAGCCAGCTGATCTGGGTGCCGGCCGGCAAGGTCACGGTAAACGTGGCGTTGAGCATGGTGCCGCCGGTCTGCGGAGCCTGATAGGTGTCGCAGGTCAGATTCTCCAGCTCGACGTTGTGGTCCATGAAGAACTGGCACAGCTCGTTGATGATGTCCGGGCGGTAGGCCGAGCTGACGTAGGCGACGTACGGCAGGGCCTGGGGGCGGTTCTCCAGGGCTGCGCTGCGCACCACGTTGACAGTGAAAGCGTGTCGTTTGGCCAGTACTGGCAGACTGCCTTCGAGGCGCGCCAGGGCGTCCCAGCTGCCGGAGATCTCAAGGATCAGCGCGCTGCATTCGCCATGACGCGTCAGGCGAGAGGTGACCACGGCGCAGCGGTTTTCATGGCTGGCGCGGCACAGGACGTTAGTCAGCTCCATGGGGTTGGCGCCGAGGGCACTGATGACAAGGAATTGTTCGCGAACTGTGGGGGTGGACATGCAGCATTCCTAAAGCGATGAGCGGTCGATACTGTTTATGGGCTTTTTGCCGGGACGAGCCTGCGGATGCGAATTCACAAACCCCCAGCCGAAGGTTGCAACGTGCTCCAGTATGGCAAGAGCGAGGGGTGGCAACGCTGGATCGGGGCTTGTGATGCCGAAAATGGAGGCTGGAAACCGGCGTACGAGCTTATCAGTACCGATCAAAGTCTGAAGGGTAGCGAAAAGCAGCGCCAAGGGGAATGGCGGCAGCGCAGTACTTCGCTTGTACAAGCATCTTGGCGCCAGTACCATTACCGCTCTCTTTTTCCGGCAGGAGCGGTTGCATGATTGCGGGCAGTATGGTGGCACTGGTCACACCCATGGATGCACAGGGTCGTCTCGACTGGGACAGCCTGAGCAAACTGGTGGACTTCCACCTGCAAGAGGGCACCAACGCCATCGTGGCGGTCGGCACTACGGGTGAGTCGGCCACGCTTGACGTGAACGAGCACATCGAAGTGATTCGTCGCGTGGTTGCCCAGGTTGCAGGGCGTATTCCGGTGATCGCCGGTACGGGCGCCAATTCGACGCGTGAAGCGATCGAACTGACGACCAACGCGAAGAACGCTGGCGCCGACGCGTGCCTGCTGGTAACCCCTTATTACAACAAGCCGACGCAAGAAGGCCTGTACCTGCACTTCCGCGCCATCGCCGAAGCGGTCGATATCCCACAGATTCTTTACAATGTGCCGGGTCGTACCGCGTGCGACATGCAGGCCGAGACGGTAATCCGCCTGTCGACCGTGAAGAACATCATCGGCATCAAGGAAGCCACGGGCGACCTGCAGCGCGCCAAGGACATCCTGGCCGGCGTGAGCAGCGACTTCCTGGTCTATTCCGGTGACGATGCGACCGCGGTCGAGCTGATGCTGCTCGGTGGCAAGGGCAACATTTCGGTGACCGCCAACGTTGCGCCGCGCRCCATGAGCGAGCTGTGCGCCGCTGCGATGGCCGGTGATGCCGTCAAAGCCCGGGCGATCCACGAAAAGCTGATGCCACTCAATAAAACCCTGTTTATCGAATCCAACCCTATCCCCGTGAAATGGGCGCTGCATGAAATGGGCCTGATGCCGGACGGTATCCGTCTGCCGCTCACCTGGCTCAGTGCTGCCTGTCACGAACCGCTGCGGCAGGCCATGCGCCAGTCCGGCGTCCTGGTTTAATTGAGGAAGTACTACGCATGAAGCGAATGGCCGGACTTTCCGCACTTGCCTTGATTATCTCCAGCACCAGTGGCTGCGGATGGATCTGGGGCCCGGAAGGTTACTTCCGTGACCGTGGTAGCGATTACCTGGAAGCGCAACAGACTGCACCGATGCAACTGCCACCGAACGTCAGCACCTCCAAGCGTCTGGATCCACTGTTGCCGATCCCGCGCAATGTGGCCGACGATACAGCCAAGGGCGAATATGTCGTGCCTCGTCCGCAGCCGCTGTCGGCGGCGGCTGATATCAGCGCCTACTCCTTGCAGAAGAGCGGCGATTCGCGTTGGATCATGGCGCAGAACCCACCGGCCGAAGTCTGGCCAGTGGCCGTGCAGTTCTTCCAGGACAACGGTTTCCGTCTGGACGAACAGCGCCCGCAAACCGGTGAGTTCACTACCACCTGGCAACATTCCGACGAACTGTCCGCAGCCATGGCCAAGCGCCTGAGCGCGGCCGGTGTCGGCGCCGACAGCGAAACCCGCGTACGGGTGCGTATCGAGCCAGGCGTGCAGCGCAACACCAGTGAAGTCTATGTGGTCAGCGCCGAGCGTCCTGCCGGCAGCACCGCCAACGTCGATTTCACCAATCGTTCGGTCAACACCGGCCTGGACGCAGCATTGGTCGACGACATGCTCGCGAGCATGAGCCGCACTTCGGAGAAGGGCGGTTCGGTCTCCATGCTGGCCTCGCGTGATTTCGATACGCCAAGCCGTGTCAGCCTGACCGAGGATGGCAGCGGCAACCCGGTGCTCAACGTCGGTACCGACCTGGATCGTGCCTGGTCGAGCGTCGGTCGTGCGCTGGAACAGGGCGAATGGCGTGTTGAAGACATCAACCGCAGCCTGGGCCTGTACTACATCAACCTCGCCGAAAAGGCCGAGAAGAAGGATGAGCAGCCAGGTTTCTTCGGCAGCCTGTTCGGCAGCAAGCCGAACAAGGAAGAAGTTGAAGCCCGCGCCGAGCGTTATCAGGTTCGCCTGAGCAAGGTCGGCGAGAACGTACAAGTCACCGTCGAGAAAAACATCAACACCGTGGCGCCAGCAGACGTGGCGCGCAAAGTGTTGACCGTGATTCAGGACAACCTGGGCTGATCGCATGCGTTTTGCCGTTCTCGGCAGCGGTAGCCAAGGGAACGGCACGCTGGTAGCCAGCGATGACACGTATGTGCTGGTGGATTGTGGTTTCTCCTTGCGGGAAACCGAAAAACGCCTGCTGCGCCTTGGGGTAAACCCTGCGCAGTTGAGCGCGATACTTGTGACCCACGAACATGCCGATCACGTGCATGGCGTGGGTTTGCTGTCTCGGCGTTACAATCTGCCTGTCTACCTCAGTCGCGGGACCTTGCGCGGGATGCGCAAACCGATTGAACCCGCAGGCCTTCTGGCTGGCGGCGAGCAACTGCAAATCGGCCATCTGAGCATCGGCGTCATTGCCGTGGCCCATGATGCACAGGAGCCGACGCAGTATGTTTTCAGCGACGGTCAGCGGCGTTTCGGCCTGTTGACCGACCTGGGCTCATACTGCAACAAGGTGCTGGACGGCTATCGGGACCTCGATGCGTTGATGATCGAGGCCAACCATTGCCGTGACATGCTGGCTCGCGGTCACTACCCGTACTTTCTCAAGCAACGGGTGGGCGGTGAATTGGGACATTTGAACAACCATCAGGCGGCATTCCTGGTGGCCGAGTTGGGCTGGCAAGGCCTGCAACACCTGGTCCTGGCCCATCTGAGCAGCAAGAACAACCTGCCGCAGCTGGCCCGGCAATGTTTTGTCGACACCCTCGGGTGCGACCCGGACTGGCTGCAACTAGCCGATCAAGATTCAGGGCTCGACTGGCGACACATCGCCTAGCCCACCTACTTAGCAAGCGGAGCCCATCATGGAAAAACGTGAAGAACTCTACCGCGGCAAAGCCAAATCGGTTTACAAGACCGACGACGCTGACCGCTTGATCCTGCTGTTTCGCAACGACACCTCGGCGTTCGACGGCAAGCGTATCGAGCAGCTCGACCGCAAAGGCATGGTGAACAACAAGTTCAACGCTTTCATCATGCAGAAACTCGAAGCAGCCGGCGTGCCGACTCAATTCGACAAACTGCTGGGTGACAACGAATGCCTGGTGAAAAAACTCGACATGATTCCGGTCGAGTGCGTCGTGCGTAACTACGCCGCCGGCAGCCTGGTCAAGCGCCTGGGTGTTGAAGAGGGTATGAAGCTCAACCCTTACACCTTCGAACTGTTCCTGAAGGACGACGCCAAGGGCGACCCGTTCATCAACGAATCCCACGTAGTGGCATTCGGTTGGGGCACCGCCGAGCAACTGGTTCGCATGAAAGAACTGTCGCTCAAGGTCAACGAAGTCCTGAGCAAACTGTTCGACGACGCCGGCCTGCTGCTGGTCGACTTCAAACTCGAATTTGGCGTGTTCTCCGACGGCTCCATCGTTCTGGGCGACGAATTCAGCCCGGACGGCTGCCGTCTGTGGGACAAGGCCACCAAGAAGAAAATGGACAAGGACCGCTTCCGTCAGGGCCTCGGTGACGTCATCGAAGCCTACGAAGAAGTCGCCAACCGTCTGGGCGTACCGCTTTAATCGACGCAAGCATCTGATAGCACGGAAAAAAATCGCTAAAGGGGGTTCGCTTCCGGCGATTGTGCTGTTATGATGCGCGCCGTTGGAGAGATGCCAGAGTGGCCGAATGGGACGGATTCGAAATCCGTTGTACCTTCACCGGTACCTAGGGTTCGAATCCCTATCTCTCCGCCATACATAGAAAAGCCCCGTAGATGAAAATCTACGGGGCTTTTTCGTTTCTGGTTTTTTGGTTTAGGGCATTTTTAGGGCAAGAGCGAAGGTTGGTTGGCTCGGTTACATCGCCGATAAAATAGAAGGCCCAAACATGATCCTAAACGGGTCAGCATCAGAGGATTGGGCGCATTTAAGATCGCATAAGCTAGTTGTGGATTACGGGTGGTTTGCCCGTCTCATAAGCAGCCGGAAGACTTTTCGGCTCTCTCTAAGCGCTCACCGCACATTTCATGGATCGCGCGTTTAAGTGCCCTTCTGCTCGCTTGGGGAGGAGGGCTCCGCATCCATACGTCGTGCGATGACATCAAACAAGTCGCAGTCATCACGCAGCGGAATGAAGCAGTGCGAAGTCGCCGCGAGCGACGTGATACTCCGGGCATTCCACCAATCCCAGCAACTCGCTAGAGAAAGTGAGCTACAGTTTGTGTAACCACGAAGTGGCGCTTTCAATTGGAGAGAATCATGCTCGCAAGCATTACCGATGGAGTCTCACCAATGAGAGCATTCATCGCGCTGGTAATGCTGTTGTTGGGCAGCGCGATGGCTTACGCAGCCACATTCGATGGCTATCAATGCCAGGGTGACTGCTCAGGGCATCAGGCTGGGTATAACTGGGCAGAGCAGAATGATATTGATGACGAGAACTCATGCAGCACGCCTTCTCAGTCATTCAACGAAGGTTGTCAGTCGTACGTTGAAGACGGCAGCGGAGTGGCCTCATCGGATGACGACGAAGAGGAATGAGTGACTTGATGACAGCATCGTTGAGCTCTCATTGATCTGAAACGGGAGGTTGTATGAGAAAGGCATTGTTTTTGGCGGCTGTGGTGGCGGCAGTAGCGCTTTCAGGGGATGCTTATGCTCGTGGTAGCAGTTACGGCGGGCATTCTTCGTACAAGTCTAGTTATTCTTACGGAAGTCGTTCTGATCATACCATCAGTGGGTATACGCGAAGTAACGGAACGTATGTCGGACCTTCCCACGCTACAAATCCAGATACCACTAGGAATAATAACTACAGTACGAAAGGGAATGTGAACCCGTACACTGGAAAATACGGCACCAAACCTCGTGATAGTAAGTAGTTGGGCGAGATGGACTCTTGACTATGAGCGCGTCAGGTGACGGCTAACAGCTAAGTTGCTAGCGTAGAGGTGGTGACGCGCCTTAATGATTATGCCGACGCAGCAGGCTAGTGAGATTACCGAACTGCTGCTGCATAAATGGGCGTGCCGTACAGGTGGCAATTGAGTGTCAATTCTCCATTGGCGCTTTAGCGAGACTAAGTCTTATAAATCCCAACGCATCTTTGTAAATCTGATGCCACGCTTCTGAGGGCTCACTCATTAATGGATGCCAAAAAAAAATGAACTCATGTCCTCCATCATCTTCAGTATGATGAACCCAACATGACACTCATGGAATGCCCACATGTGGTCCTGTTATATGCGAGCGCAACGTACCCAAATCTCGTATCACCTTGCCTTGAATCCCGGCTTCTTCGACCAGCTCTCGTGCAGAGGCCACTTCAGTTGACTCTCCGGATTCCACGCTACCTTTGACCAATTGCAGACCTGCCAGCGGATGCTCAAAAGCCAAAATTTCTAGCGTTTCACTTCTCCGTAGCACTACCGGGCAGGCTTTATCTACCGTCATGCCATCTTCTCCTTGGCTTGTAATTTCAGCTGTTGATCAGTTGGAAAGCCTAGGTGATATCAGCTAACAAGAAAACCCAATTGATATGTGGACATCGTTAAGGTGCATTAGCCATCCGCTTTTGAGCCTAGGGTGAACGAGTGATGTGATGGCAAGGTGCCCAGAGAGCAGCTAAGATCAGCCAATCTTTCCTAAGGATATCGACATGAAAGCAGGGATAGCGGCAACGGTTGTACTTATCGGTATTGCCATTTCATCTACTGCCAGCGCTCAATGGGATACAACCATTCAGGACGACATCTTCTCAGGCGACAAGAAAGCAATGCTTCTCGGCAACATCAGTCCGAGCCAAGCGGTTGCATTCGACTGCGATTCGGATGGCCTCTCCCTCGCACTCTTGCAAGAAGAAAAATGGGCTGATGGGCGGACCAGCTCAGAGTGGAAACTTCTCATCAAAGTAGACAAGGGTGAGATCCATCGCTTCACAGTAGAGAGCGCGAAACGCAATAACCAATACACCCAGTACGTCACTCGTGAGAAAGAGGAAATCCTCAAGGTTTTAGCTGATCTTCGTGAGGCGAAGTCAGTGATCCAACTTGGGCTCCAGTCGGAAGAGTTTGACTCTAAATGGTCTGGGACCGTGTCCGTAGGTGGATCTACACGAGAAACGGATAAATTCACACAAGCATGCAAATTGAAGTGAATGGACAACAGCGGCTGTGCGATCCGAGACCGCTTTTCACAACACCAAGAAAACTATCATGAAGGCGGGTATAGCGGCAGCAGTTGCACTGATTGGGACTCTATTAAGTAGTGGTGCCATGGAGTCAGACGGGAACCGGCTACTGCTAGCCTGTAAAGCCGGGATCAAAAGTGGCAATGGGTGGCGAGACCTAAATAGGTAGACGTCAGTCATTCTGCTTCTGATCATTTCTTGGCCAGCGCCAATTTTTTCGATTTACTTCAATTGCGTTCGGTTTTCGGGCTGAGAAAATAAATCTTGCTGTTTTTTGGGTGGTGCTAAAGCACGGCGTTTGTTGGAGGGGGATGTCGTTTAGGTGAGTCTCCATCTCTCCGCCATACATAGAAAGCCCCGTAGATGAAAATCTACGGGGTTTTTTCGTTTACGCAGTTTTTTCCGTCGGGCTATTTTCGCATTCGTCCTGCTTTCCCCCGAGTTTTTGGTGTCGGAAAAATCAGCACAACAGCGTAAGAAAGATATGTCCGTCCACAGGAAAAGTAACTCCACCAAGTCGTTCTGATTACCGTCCCCCGTATTCATTGATCGTTTCGGCAATCAAGGTTTTTCCTTCGAAATATCCCCTGACATTGAAAGACGTTGCCGCAAAAATTCCTCATCTACTCTGGTTTCGCAGGTCTCTGATCTGTCGTAATCAGCCATCGCAAGGAGCGATCAATGTACTTTGAGATTTACAGGCAAACCCGTGGCACCTCACAGACCGGCAAGGGCCAATGGCGCTGGCGTTTGCGAGCGGGGAATCATGAAACGATTGCCAGTGGGGAGGCTTACGTCAACAAGTCTGATTGCGTGCATGCCATCGATTTGATCAAAGGGACTCAAGAGCAGACACCGGTCAAGGAGATATAGGTTCCAGGCGGTGAAGCTGCTCAATCAGAGCAGCTTCGTTTCAGTCGGGCGCTCCTGAGTGGTAAGTGCCCCCGGATTTTATGGATCGGGTCGTTTGCCAACCTGCATAGACGCCGATCGCGACACCTCCCTAAACTGTCATCCAGTCTTGGGGACCGGGGTGCAACGGATGAATCGCAACGAACTACGCAAGGCCGACATCAACCTGATGGTGGTGTTCGAGACATTGATGCTCGAACGCAACGTCACGCGGGTGGCGGAGAAGCTGTTCCTCGGTCAGCCGACCATCAGTGCGGCGCTGAACCGCTTGCGGACGATGTTCAACGATCCGCTGTTCATTCGGGTCGGCCATCGCATGGAGCCGACAGCGCGGGCCGAGGAGATCATTCAGCATCTGTCGCCGGCACTGGATTCGCTGTCGGTGGCCTTGAGCCTGACCCACGATTTCGATCCGCTCAGCAGCACCATGACGTTTCGCATCGGGCTGTCGGACGATGTCGAGTTCGGCCTGTTGCCACCGTTGCTGCGCGCCTTGCGCCAGGAGGCGCCGAAGGTGGTGTTCGTGGTCCAGCATGTTGACTACTGGCGCATTCCCGACTTGCTGGCGTCTGGCGATATCACCGTTGGTATCAGCCAGACGCGCGGTCTGCCGGCCAACGCCAAGCGCAAATTGTTGCGTCATATCCAGCCCAGTATCTTGCGTGCAGATGCGTCGGATACGCCGTTGACCCTCGATGAATATTGCGCGCGGCCGCACGTGCTGGTGTCCCACACCGCCAATGTCAGTGGCTACGCCGATGAATGGCTGGCGGAGATTGGCCGAACACGCCACGTCGTGCTGTCCGTTCCGCAATACAGCTCATTGCCGGCGTTGCTCGCCGGCACCGATCTGATCGCCAGCCTGCCTGACTACACGGCGGAGGCGATGGCCGCGTCAGGCCAACTGTTCAAAGAGCCGTTTCCGTTCAAGACGCCGACCCTGGACCTGTCCATGGTCTGGCTCAGTCATGTCGACAGCGACCCGGCTGAACGCTGGCTGCGCTCGCGCCTGGAGGCGTTCATGAGTGAACGTCCGATCCTTCCGCTGACAGAGTGAGCAGGGCGGTGTTATATCTACGACCTTTCTGCCAATCCTCAGGAACCCCGTCATGCCCCACCTGCACATGGAATACACCGCCAACCTGTCCGAACTGAATGCCGATGTGGCATTGATGCGACTCAACAACGCGCTGGTCGCTTCGGGGCAGTTTGAAGAGTTCGACATCAAGGCCCGTGCGGTGAAGGTCGAGACTTTCAGGGTGGGTACCGCACCGGGCGAGCGGGCGTTCATGCATGTAAAGCTGTCGTTATTGAGCGGTCGCTCGCCGCAGATCAAGAAGCAGTTGTCCGAAAGCCTGCTGGCCGTGGTGCAGGATGTGTGCGAATGGCCGGTCGGGGTTGAGGTTCAACTCTGTGTGGAAATCATCGACATCGATCGAGAGTCCTACACCAAGACTGCCATCGGCCTCTGAGTTTCAGGCCATTTCCTGCTCGGCGCAGGCCTTGATCACTTGCTCGCGCAGCCAGGTGTTGGCGCTGTCCTGGTC
>NZ_JBFTMK010000270.1:0-6646 GCF_056396965.1 Pseudomonas sp. 05N434 | reverse complement strand
TGAACACCCAGATCGCCAGCGCCGCCGAGGAACAGAGCGCGGTGGCCGACGACATCAACCGCAACGTGATCAACATCGGGCAAGTAGCCAATGAAGTGGCTGGTGGTGCGGATGAATCGAGCGCAGCGAGTGCGGATTTGACCAAGTTGGCGGAACAGCAGCGCCGGTTGATCAATCAGTTCAAGGTTTAGGGTTCAATGACGCGGAGCGTCCATGGCTGCATTCCCACGCGGAGCGTGGGAACGATCATTACGCGCTCAGCCCGGGGTCAAACACTCCGGCCCATTGAGCTTCGGATCATTCACCATGTTCGCCAGCACCCGCTCGCGCAGCGCCGCGGGTTCGCTGGCCAGCAGCGCCTGCAAGGCATGTAGCGGGGTTTCAGGATTGAGCCAGGCTTCCTGCCCCGCCGCATCGAGAATCAACGGCCGACGCTGACTCGAAGCAGGTTGGGTGATTACCGCCGTACTCAGCCATACCTGCTCCTGCACTGGATACGCTTCCCAGATCGCCGCGAAGTAAAGCGTCGAGCCCTCCCCCGGCGTCAGCCAGTATGGACGTTTGCGCGTAGTACCGCGCCACTCGTAAAAACCATTGGCCGGCAGCAGACAACGGCGCAGGCGCAAAGCTTCGCGAAACATCGGCTGTTCGGCAACGGTTTCGGCACGGGCATGGGCCGGCGTGCGGGACAGGTCGGTCAGCCACGGTGGCGTCAGGCCCCAGCGGGCGCGGGCCAACTCACGCTGCCCGTCTGCACCGGCACGCAGCATCAACACCGAATCGTTGGGAGAAATATTCCACTGGGCCTGCTGATCGGCGGGAAATCCGGGCAGGGCTGCGAAGGCGGGGTTCCAGCGAAACAGGGCATAACGTCCACACATGGGGCAATACGACTCTTGATCAAACGAACGTCAGCCTAACAGACCAGCGTGCCGGGAAAGCTGTCCGGTTCATCGCCGGACAGCGGCAGCGCGGCATTGTACGCGGCGATCAGTTCCCGCGCGTATTGCGCCTGGTCGTTATCGACCGATACACCCAGCAGGCCGAATATCGGCAATTCCCCGGTACCGCCGATCAAATCCCGGCCCACCAGATGCGCCTCGATACCTTCACTGGCCAGCATACTTAGCAGCAATTCGCCTTCCATCAGATTTTCCGGCTCATAGATACGCTGCATGGGTGACCCCCTTCATTCGTTTTCGCTGTAGACGTCGAGGTGCCATTCCTCGCCGTGAACCTGCAAGACAAAGGTAATGGGACGACAACACACCGGACAATCCTCGATATAGGTCTGATCACCGCCAGACAAATCCAGAACAGCCTCGACTTCTTCACCGCAATACGGACATTCATACTGCGCAGTTTCCAGCATCGCGGTCTCCCAGGTGACTTGTGCGTATAATCGCCGGTCTATTTGCAGGGCTATTTTTGTCTGACTACCTTTCAGACCGTGCCCCGTTGGTTTTCGATCAATACCTTTACTTACCCTAGCCGTTTCTAACAAGAGAGCATGATGGGCGAATTCGATGCCATCCGACCTTACGACGACAGCGAAGTCCCAGCGGTGCTGGCACGGCTGCTCGGCGACAAGGCGTTTCTAGATATCCTCACCCACTTCCGCTTCCCGCGTTTTGCCGGTGCCTTCGGCTGGATGCTCAAACCTCTTATAGCGCATCGGCTGCGCCGTGAGTTCGCCGACGTCACGTCAGTGGCCACGTTGCAGGACAAAGTCGAGTTTTACGTCGACCACACCATCGAGCGCGCCACGGACGGGGTGACCTACACCGGCGTGGAGCAATTCAAGTCCGGCAGTGCCTACCTGTTCATCGCCAACCACCGCGACATCGTGATGGACCCTGCCTTCGTCAACTACGCCGTGTACCACGCCGGCCTGCCGACCCCACGCATCGCCATTGGCGATAACCTGCTGCAGAAGCCTTTTGTCAGCGACCTGATGCGCCTGAACAAGAGCTTCATCGTGCACCGTTCGATCACCGGTCGTCGCGAGAAAATGGCGGCGTATCAATTGCTGTCGGCCTACATCAACCACTCGATCCGCAACGATTGCGCCTCGATTTGGATCGCTCAGGCTGAAGGCCGGGCCAAGGACGGCGACGACCGCACCGAGTCGGCGATCCTCAAGATGTTCCACATGAGCCGCAAGGACGAGCCGTTCGGCGAAGTCATCCGTTCGCTGAACCTCACCCCGGTGTCGATCAGCTACGAGTACGACCCCTGCGACCAGGCCAAGGCCCGCGAGCTGTACATTCGCGCCACCACCGGCACCTACACCAAGGCACCGGGCGAGGATGACGCGAGCATCGCCAAGGGCATCACCGGTTACAAAGGCCGGGTCCACGTGAACTTCGCCGCGCCGATCACCGAACTGTTCGAAGACACCAAGCAATTGGCGATCGAAATGGACAAGCAGATTCTGGGCGGTTACCGGTTATTCCCGGTGCATTACCTGGCGTATGCGCAGTGGAAAGACGCCGACCCGCAATTGCAGGTGCCGAAAGCGGCCGAGCTGTTTGCGGCAGATGAACTGGCCAAGGCTCAGGAAGAATGGCAGCGTCGACTGGAAGCTTGCCCCGAGGAACATCGTCCGTTCCTGGTGCTGCAATATGCGATGCCGGTGCGTAATCAGTATCGGGTCAAGGCCGGGCTACCGTTGTAGGGTAATGGCTGGATACGACAACGGCGCCTTCGGGCGCCGTTTTTGTTTGTCTTGGTGCAGTAGGTCAGTCAGACACTGTAACTGTGTCAGAACTTCAGACGCGAGTACTGACCCACGACACCAGCAACGCCATCCCAAGGCAGGCAAAACCGAAGCGATAGAAAAACCGGTTCATGCGCAAGGTCGCCCAATCGAGGGTTGGCTCTTCGCTGGGCCTGCTCTGGCGCTGGGCTTCGATACTGGCCATCGCGCGCTGTTCACGACGACGGGTGGCGTGCAGCAACCAGCCGCCCGGGCAGGCGAACAGCAAGGCCAGCAGGTTGATCAGTTTGGCGGGATGAGCGGTAAAGAGCGAAATCAATTGCAGCGACATCACAAACCTCAGGCAAACCGGTGTAACAGACGCCGGGACCGACGACCACGGCGCGGATTCTACCGAAAGCGCTCCGGCCTGCCCCCCCTTTCCGACAAATAACGAAACCATTTAGCCGATTATTGTCCTGTGTCACGGCGCCGTCATCTGAATCCGCCAGTCTGTCGCCCTTCGAAACCGACACGGACCGCGTCATGCTCCACGCCGAAAACCAGGATCGTCTTTACCTCATTGCCCAAAGCGACGAACAACAAACCTTAGTCGGCAGCCTCGCCTTCAATGTACAGGACCGGCATTGGCTGGTGTATTGCGCGTTGGGCGGGCATCAACATGCGGATTTGCCGGAGACGGATTTGCTGACCGGGGTGAGTGTTCTGGACTTCTATTCGCAAGCGGCTTGATTTCCCTTGCTGGAGCGGCAGGCACAAAAAAACCCGGCGCCATCGCTGGCACCGGGTTCTTTAAACAAACTGCAAACCGTTACTCGCCAAGCACCTGACCAATCGTCGGGTCCTTGAACAAGCGGGTCAACGCATCACTCAGCACATCACTGACCAGCTTGGTATTGGTTTCCTGATTCGGCGCCATGCCAAAACGCTGATCCAGCGACGCGCCGTAGCGACCGCTGTAACGACGGTTGGCATTCTGCACATCGGAACGGAACGTCGCGCCAATTGTAGCTTCAGTCACATACAAACCTTCTTTGGGCGACTGATACTTCAGCTCGGCCAGGGTCACCGTCAATTGCGGCGCATTCAGCGCATTGGCCGTCGGCGTGAAGCCCAGCAACCGCACGGCCGCCTCAGCCTGAGCCTGCAGCTTCGGCAGAATCTGCGCGCCCTGCACCGTGATCGCACTGGTCTCCGGGTACAAACCGCCACGGGTCCCCAGGGTTGGCGATGGACGACCGTCCACCACACGCACCACCACCGGCTGACCATGGCCGACCGGCGCCAGCTGAGCCGTCAGCTTGGGTTCCGGGCTCAGTTGTTGCGGGCTGTGGGCGCAGCCGACGAGGGTCAAACTGGTCACAGTGATCAAACCGAACAACAGGCGTTGCAACATGCTCTTCTCTCCAGAATCAGGCAACTAACGATGCCCGCAGTATAGCGGTGCGCCACTGCGGCGAACTAGCTTCGCGCAACGATTACTGAAATCTCTGACAAACCCGGCGCAACGCGGTTCCTGTCACACCTTTGTCACCGCCCGCTGGCAACCTTTATGGCAGTCACCCCCAAAAGGTACGTTGCCATGCGTTTTCTCGTCTCCCTGTTCGCGCCACGCCCGCTGCACCGCAGTTTCGCCCTGCTCGACCACAATGGCCACTGCCAGGCCTTCAAGCAGTGCAGCCTCCAGCCCATGGGCGATGGTTGGGTCGAAATCGAAGAAATTCGCCTCAACTGGCTGCACCAGCCCCTGCCCGCCAGTGCCCGTGTCAGCCAGCACCAGCCACGTGCACGCGCGCAGCAACTGCTGACCACCTGACCCGACGCCTAATAAAAGTCATTAAACACGACCATTTCCCTGCGTTTCTTAGATACAATCTCCCCCCGATTATAAGGACGTCTCCTGATCGGGCCTCGCAGCATCGTTCAATGCCTCGGTATTGACACCCCGCACCGCCCACAGAGAGCCGCCCACACAGATCGAGTGAAGCTGGCGCGCTTGCTGTTTCTCAAGCAAAACCCCCACTTTTCGCGAATCTGCAGAGCTGTCATTACGCTCGGTCACTGAGCTGTTTGCCCGTTTTTGCTGCCCATGCACCCCATGGCGGCAATCCATCCGGGCACGGTGCCAGGCTGGGACAGCCCTTTTTTGAGGTTCACGTCTTCAAAAGAGCGTGAAAAAAACGGGTTTTCACAACTTCACAAGAGTGTGGCGAGCAAATGAATAGTTTTGCGTCTGAAAATGCACCATTAGCGTCTACAACAGCCCAACGACACAGGACCGAGTACTCCTCGAACACCGGAGCCTGAAGCCTGTCCGCTACGGATTTGGTTGCACAAACGGATGTCTCGACCATAAGTCGAATTGCCAGCCGCGTGCCGAAATGAGTTCATGTGACTCTTGAAGCCAGGCCGCATGCATCCGTCGAAGTTGCGAAAAATTGCGAAGATTCGGACATGGCGATCCTGGCCATGGGTACCTGGGGCATCACTGACACGCCCCGGAACGCCTGGCAGCTATGCCGACAATTTGGTGCTGCAGATTTTGGAGACGCGTTAAATGGCGCATAACGAAGCAGTCGACGTAGTACTGGTTGGGGCCGGCATCATGAGTGCCACCCTCGCTGTACTGCTTAAAGAGCTCGACCCCGCGATCAAGCTGGAAGTCGTCGAGCTGATGGATTCCGGTGCCGCGGAGAGTTCCAATCCGTGGAACAACGCCGGTACCGGTCACGCCGGGCTGTGTGAGCTGAACTACACGCCGCAGGCCGCTGACGGCACCGTCGACATCAAGAAAGCCGTGCACATCAACACCCAGTTCGAGGTGTCGAAGCAGTTCTGGTCCTACCTGACCAAGAAAGGCACCTTCGGTTCGTGCAAATCGTTCATCAGCCCGGTGCCGCACCTGAGCTTCGTGCAGGGTGAGAATGGCGTGTCCTTCCTCAAGGAACGCTTCAAGACCCTGAGCAAGCACCATGCCTTCTCGGACATGGAATACACCGAAGACAAAGCCAAGATGGCCGAGTGGATGCCGCTGATGATGCCGGGCCGTCCGGCTGACGAGGTCCTCGCCGCCACCCGCGTGATGAACGGCACCGACGTCAACTTCGGCGCCCTGACCAACCAACTGCTCAAGCACCTGACCAGCGCGCCCGATGCCCAGGTCAAGTACTGCAAGCGCGTCACCGGCCTGAAGCGTAACAACGGCGGCTGGACCGTCAGCATCAAGGACGTCAACAGCGGCAATACCCGCGAAGTCGACGCCAAATTCGTCTTCCTCGGCGCTGGCGGCGCGGCACTGCCGCTGCTGCAAGCGTCGGGCATCGAAGAAAGCAAAGGCTTCGGCGGCTTCCCGATCAGCGGCCAGTGGCTGCGTTGCGACAACCCGGAAGTGGTCAAGCACCATCAGGCCAAGGTCTACAGCCAGGCCGCGGTCGGTTCGCCACCAATGTCCGTGCCGCACCTGGACACCCGTGTGGTCGATGGCAAAAAGTCCCTGCTGTTCGGACCTTATGCCGGCTTCACCACCAAGTTCCTCAAGCACGGTTCGTTCATGGACCTGCCGATGTCGGTTCGCGCCGGCAACATCGGTCCAATGCTGGCCGTGGCCAAAAACAACATGGACCTGACCAAGTATCTGGTCAGCGAAGTGATGCAGTCGATGGAGCAGCGCCTGGAATCCCTGCGTCGCTTCTACCCTGAAGCGAAAGCCGAAGACTGGCGCCTGGAAGTGGCCGGCCAACGGGTGCAGATCATCAAGAAAGACCCGAAGAAAGGCGGCGTTCTGCAGTTCGGTACCGAACTGGTCGCGGCCAAGGACGGTTCCCTTGCCGCTCTGCTCGGCGCCTCGCCAGGCGCCTCGGTGACCGTGTCGATCATGCTGGAATTGATCGAGAAATGCTTCCCGAACAAGGCCAAGGGCGAGTGGGC
>NZ_JBFTMK010000269.1:0-7300 GCF_056396965.1 Pseudomonas sp. 05N434 | reverse complement strand
ATTCTGGTGATATCTTGCGCTTGCAGGGTCGAGTCGGACGCATCGATGGTGTTTCGCCTTAGCAAGTTATAGAGCCTGCCAGTTTTTCCCGCGTATTGAATGTTTTCTAGTCTCCCCCCACCATTCACGCCATCAAGGCATTTCGATTGGGCTAACAGCCATGCACCCTTTGTTTGCTCATCCATAAGTCACCTATTGAATTTGATACTGCAGAGGGCTCACTCGTTCTTTAGTCAAGTATTTTCACGGGCTACGAAGCTCGTATTCAAGTCGAATGTACCAAAGCGTTACGACGTTTGGCAGTAGAGATATCAAATAAAAGAGGAGTACAAATATTGGTCAGCTTACGGTGTAGTAGCTCATCCGGGCCAGCGGGCTTGGCTAGGCGCGATCCGACTAAGCAGCCGTGGAGTCGTTGCGCCCATACGATTAGATAAATTTTCTGCGTCGATTTGGGCGATCGTTTTTATCAAGCATTTAGCGCACCAAATCTAGCGACGTGCCGACGCTATTGGTGAGTAATGACTGCCTGGGGCGCGGCATGAAGAAAGACGGACATCCCTGCAGAAATCTCAGCTAGAGGAAACCTGCGAGTCTGATAACCCGTGTAGAGGCCCCCCCTTTGGGAGGACCCGTAAAATTTGTGTGTTGCCGGCCCATAGGCGCCTGCAAAGGCAGGTAAAGATCCTGCAGTGAGCTATAACGGCCCAATGCTTTTTCGGCGGCGGACAACTGTGTTGCAACGTTTGCAAAGTCCTGAGCCGCTTTGTCCAGGCGGTCGGCCCAGAGGAAGCGAGCTGCTCGTAGCTGATCTTGGCGCAGATCGGTCAAAAGCTGCTTGGTGACGGTGATGGTTTCGTCGAGCTTTTCGACTTCGGCCGTCAAGGCATTCACAACGGTTGCCACTCCGCGCTTGCCGCGTGTCGCCAGTGTCAGGGCCTCTGATGCCTGCTTGAGTAGCTTCTCCGCTCGTTGTTCGTCCGCGTCGTCTCCTTCACTCAATGCCGCTGCATAACCGGCTGCCGCTTGTTGCTCAGCAGATTGAGCCTTCTCAATTTCGGTGCGTTTTTCGTTCTCCAGTTTCTGAAGTTTGGTTGAAAGCTTTGCACGCTTACCCTGCAGCTTCTGGAGATCCGTCTGCGCTTGGCTGATTTCCTTCTGGGCCTTTTTGATATTGGTGTTCGCGAATCGCACACCGTCTTCCCAATCAATCAGGATTTGTAGCCGTTTGATCTCGGACGTGTGCTCCTCAATCGCCGTTTTGGCGTTGTTGTAAGCGCTAACAATTTCATGCGGGTACACGGGCCTACCGGCGCGGCTTCGTGCAAATTCCTTTTTAGCTTCTTGGGCGTTTGCTCGTAGGCTCGGCAACTGCTTTTTGAGTTGTTCGATGTCGGTTTGATGTTGCTTGAGTTGCTTCTGATAGTCGCTCATTGAAAATTTCCGTATCTTAAATTGATGGTTCGTTCGGTTTGGTTCGGGCGGGCCAGACCCGTAGCGGCCGGCTCTCCCTCGTTACGCCTCAGCCTCACGCGGCTTCGGTTTCAGAGGAGAGGAGAGCGTTGGCATGCACCACGTAGGCTCTCGTTTTGGCCAAGCCGGGAAGCCGTACAGATTGCGCAGCACGGCCCTCTGCGCTGGCTTCCAGAATTCCGCGTTCGATCAGTTCACGATTGACCAGGGTGAGGCTCATTCCCTTGAAGACTTCCGCCCTCCATGCGGTAGGCAGGAAGTAGTAGGTAACGAGCGTGTAAACGCCGTCGCCCATGCCGTGTTCAACCGTGCGCCGGAAGCCGAGTCGGTCGGCGGTTCGTGGAGCGTGATCGTCCGTTTTGGCAGTAAGCCCATCCCAGCGAGTGAAACGACTCTCGCCAAATCGCTCAATGACCTGCTGCAGTCGGGCCACGATGGCGTCGCCTTCCATGTTCCCGGCGCCACCCCGTTCATCTAGCCAAGCATTGAGGCAAACCTGTGCTGCTGTGGTGGCGGTGCCTTCCGGCCAGCCGGTCACGCCCAGCGCTGTCGCCAGCTCACCAGCGGCAGCGGCAAGGCCGAAACGGGCAGCAGCTCGGTGCGCTTGACCACTGGCCGACGCAGGGAGCGCCTTGGCGATAAAACGCTCGACCGTGCGGCGCAAGATGGCTGTCCAACCGAGCATTTCACCGGGCTCACACAGCGCCGACAGGAAGGCAGTCAGTGGCGTGCCGTAGTACTTGGCTACACGAGCCTTGAGGGCGTCTGACAGGGCGGCGGCGTCTTCGAAACCGCTCAATACGTCGAACATTCCCAGGCTTTTGCTCGCGTCTGCAGGTACGGCCAGCATGCGGATCTCCATCCCCGCTTTGAGCTCTTTGTTGGCGTCGGCCATGTGCTGCGCGAGCGTCTTCTCACCGGTCGAGAGGAACAACAACCGCCACTCTTGCACCTGTCGGCCTGCTTGCCCGCGATCATTGGCACGGGCCTTACCTGTGCCGTTCCCGAGCATGTACACCGTTTCACCGATGATGCGCGGATCGCACATACCGATCTCATCGAGCACCAGCACGCCGTCTGAGTGCGCAGCAGCAATCGACTCCAAAGCGTTATCTGTAGAACGCCATGACCGGACCAGTCGCGGCCCACCGTAAACCGATGCGGCGACTTGCAGGTGTGTCGTCTTGCCGCCGGAGCTATCGCCATAGAGGTGAAAACCGCCTGACTCGTGCCCCAGCAAGTGCAACAGCGGCCCGGCGAAGGCCACGCTGACGACGAACGCCAAGCGATGGTTGCCGATGCATAGCGCCCCGATTTGCTGTTGCCATTGCTCCAGCGTCCCGGCCTCGCTGATAGGCGGGAGCTGCGCGCCAGAGTCGCAGAAAAACAGGTGTTCGTGACTGTTGCCGACCTGCTGATCAGGCAGCAGGTACGCAGGCCCATGCCATCCAAGGCGAGTGACCAAACGCGCGCGCTCGTTGCTGTCGAACCCTTGCAGATAGCTTTGGAGATCGTTACGCGCATTACGGCCTGAGCGAGTACCGGGTAAGCGCAATCCCATGTCCACGAGTGGCCCCAAAACATCCTTGCCAAAGTCTCCGGTCATGTTGCGGGCGGGAATGTTCCAGCGCTTTTTCGCTCCGTCTGGGTCGTCGAACTCAACCAGCAAACCCCAGTTGTGGCCCTTGTCGTCACGGGTACGAGCGAGGATCTCCAAGGATGAGCAAACCGGTCGCGACTCACCATCATCGCCGGTATAGAACACGCCTTCGGGGGCCAATCGAAAGCCGCCGGGCAGCAAATCGGTTTTTGATTTTGCCGGTTGCTTAGCTGCGACTTTCGGTTCTGCGGGCTCGTCGGACGATTCATCATCAGGAGAGACGAAAAGACTGCCGTCGCGCTTCAGCTCCGCGACGTGCGCCGCCGTCCAGCCCTTAACGAGCGCGTCGGCAGCGTCGTCCCCTTCGTCCCATTGACCACCTTTGGTGAAGGCTGCGCGATCGTTCTTCAGTGTGGGCTTGCGTTTGAAGGCATCCAGCGCAATGAGTCGCACCGATTCGGCACCGATCTCGTGCAGCTTTTCGGCGACGTCCTCCATGCAAGTTTTACCGCTGCTGTCGTTGTCCGGCCAGAGAATCACCGAGCGACCTTTGAGCGGTGCCAGGTCGGCCTTATGCCAAGAGTTGGAGCCGTTCGGCCAGCACGTGGCCACGTAGTCGGGCATCAGTTCGCCTGCAGCGTCGGCGGCTTTTTCACCTTCGCACAATACGACCGGTGCTGTGTCGCGCTGAGCCAGCTCATCCAGGCGCAGCAGTGGACGCGGATCCGGCAGCCCCTGCCAACGCCATTGCGTGGTTTGGCCGTCGGAGCGCTGGCACCAAGTCAGCGGAGCAAAGACTTTCTTCGGCGTGCCGTCCTCGTCCGGGCCGAGATCGAAACGGTACAGGGCCATAAGTGGCTGGCCGTCTGTGTCGCGGTAGATCCAGACCTTTGAGGGGGCGCCGTGCTGCCGATGTCTTACGGGGCAGCGTTTCATGGCTTCGGCCGGGATCGGCTGTATGGCCAACCACGTCGGCGCTTTGCCTTTGCCGGAAGCGGGAGCCGATTGCGCCGCACCTGCGGCAACGTTTAGCAGTTCTGTCAGCTTGGTGCAGGCCTCGACATAGGTGCCACCGTCCAGGTAGCGCACCAGATCGATCAGGTCACCGCCCTTGTCTCCAGTAGCGAAGTCGGCCCAGGTGCCTTTACTCAGGTTGACCTTGAGCGAACCGGCACGTTTGTCGCTACGGGTCGGATTTGGGGCGGTGTATTCCTTGCCGCCGTCCACGCGCTTACCGTTAGGCAGCCAGTGGACGAGTACACGCTCAATGTCTTTGAGTGAACCTGCTTTCACATCGGCGAAGCTCGGACGTTTTGCGGCGCTGTTTGGGCGTTGGCTCATGTGTCAGCCCTCGGCAGGAACAGCGTGTCGGTCACCTCGTCGATCAGCGCTTTTGCCATTTCACCGAGGTACAAGGCTGGCCAGCTGAAGCGTTCGCCTTGGTCGCTCATGGCGGCATCGAGGGTGAGTTGGTTAGCGTGATGCTGCAGCTGAGAAACCATCTCCAGCGCGGTCTCCACTGGGATGCCAGCATTGACCCGGAACAACTTAAGGTCGGTGGAGTCGGCACGCGAGAAAGTGGTGCGGCCAAGCGTGGTCAAAGTGGTCATAGCGCACCACCTTTCTGCACCGCAGGAACCGATGTGGTGTCGCCGTGCATGGCGAGAGTCTTGATCAGGCGGAGCGTGCCGCGTACGTCCCAAATGACCGCGGAAAGGATATGCCCGGCAAGACGCGGTTTGTCGTCGTCGAAGTGGTCTTCGAGCAGGGCCAGCACCGAGTCGGCGCGGTCAATGGCGCATGTAATAGCGTCAATGGGCACACCCGCTTCGGTGTTCATGCTGACACATAGCAGGTCTTCTGGAAGGGCGAAACTCAGGGCGCTATTCATTGGGCACCGCCTGCGGCTTCGAGTGCGCGGGCTTTGGCCATGTGGTCGTTGTAGCGGGCGAGACGTGTAGCGAGACTGGAGTTGGCGTGTAGAGCGGCGAGAGCCATTGCACGATGAGCAGCGGCGCGAATTTTGGACGGATTGAGGGCGTGCATTGGTGAAGCTCCTGTATGTGAGGAGCTGCCACTGATCGTCGCCAAACGATGTAAGGGTGGCAGCTGTGCGCGGGTTGGCGAACCGGGCATACAGGACCCCGGCAGACCCGAAGGTCTCCCACGCACAGCCACCATTAAGCAGGAATGCGGGCACAAAAAAAGCGCCTGCAATCGGTATGGGGGCGCCTGTGCGCCTGTATGTGCTCGGGTCGCCAAACCCGGTCGCTGAATTTGCAGCGACGGCGGCAGGATAACTCCGAGATTTTATAAGCGCAACCGGCACGAAGCCTTGCGCATTTTTTTGATGCGACATAAATTGACCGGGCATACAGATTGACCTCAAACGCCCCCGGTTRCCGCCGGGGGCGTTTTCGTTAGTGCGGGGCTTCAGTCGAGCGACTGAGCACTAGCCATTGCAGGTGGCGGCCATCGCGAGCTGCGTCTCGCGCCTGGCGCAACGCCTCCGGGTTCAGCAGCAGGTTTGGGATCAGCTCGAAAGCGTCACTGACCTGAACGTCTGCGGGCGGCTGGACAGCCAACAGCGTCCACTCCAGGTTCTGCCAAAGAACGATCAGAACGTGAGCACCGGAGGCAATCGCTTGATCGCGAAGCGCGCGCAGATGCTCACGCCCTTTGTGCTCTGATGGCGAAGGCAAGGCGGCTTCGGCGGTCCCGATAACGTCTAATACGGTGTGCGGGAGGAAGGTCGGACTCATGCAGCCTCCTGCGTGCTGGCAAACAGCGGGGGAGGGGTTTCACCTTTGAGCCAAGCGAGGATCTTGCTGTCCTCGGCGCAACGGCGACGGTGTTGCTCAGCTAACGAACTCCGTCGCTCGACCAGGCACTCTTCCATGTATTGGCTGAGGTCGGACGTAATGCGCAGGTCAGCGTAGAGCCGCTCGCTGATGAGCTTTTCTTGTTCGATATCCTTTTCTACGTACCGGCTCCAGACTTGGGGATCATTCGCGTAGCCGTCCTTTTGATCGATCAGCCAGTACGTGACCCAGTTGTTCAAGGCGAACTGGCTCAATCCAGCACGCCGCCCTTCTTTCATCGCGAAATGACCGTGACCATGAATGCTGGAAAACTCGCGCCGAACGGCGTGCTTGCGGATGATCTCGGGCAACTCCCAAGGGTTGGGCGTGATTGGCAAAACGAGGCCGTCAGGATTGAAAAAGAACGCCGCTTTCTCCTCACCGTTCCAGCTCACACCTGCGATGGTGCGATGTCGCCAGTTAATGTCATCCTGAGAGTAGAGCTGAAAGCCAATGCTGTACGAGTCGTGGAAAGGACCACTGAAGGGGCAGTAATGACGTTTCATGCGGCCACCTCATCGCGAGCTTCGATGCGACCACGCGCCCAAGCTTGAACCTCTGACAGCACCCAGGCGACAGGGGCGCCACGTGCGTTGCTGTTGGTGAGTTTTACGGGCTTCGGAAAACCACTTTCAGGCTCGTTCATTAGCTTGTAGATGGTGGGGCGTGCGAGGCCAACGATGGCCATCACCTCGGCAATGCGGATGAGCGTCACTGTCGGGTCGATTGGCGTGGAGTCGTTTGCAGGGGAGTGGAGGCGAGAGGTCTTCATTTTTCGCTCCTCACGCTTGCGGCAGTGCTGTGCGTGCGGCTTTCGAGCCATGCAGATACGTCTTTTTGCCGGTAGCGCACGCGACTGCCCACTTTCACGTAAGGCAGTGGATTGCGGCGCGAACTGCGCCAGGCGGCAAGCGTGCGATACGACAGGCCGAGGGTGGCCGCCACTTGATCGGGCGTGAGTAGGTCAGTGGAGCAGGGTGGAAGAGGAGTGATGGATTGAAGCGTTGTCGCAGTCATTTAGCGTTTCCTGTAGTCGTGGAGCGATGCAGGGCTAACGCTAATGGGGGGAAAGGAAACGAACGGCGGTTCACTTCCCTTTTTAAATAATTATGGGTAATTGCACGGACTTGGCCACCCATTCGCATTCGAACTGATCAAGCATTTGCGTTGGACTTGACCAGGACGCATCGTAGCCATGACTGGCTGAAACCGACCCAAAGTTGTCTGTCGTATCAGGCAGCAACCGCCGCTAATTCACTGTCGGAGTCTGCTTATCTTCGTCCTTGAACGATTGGCTGGAGCACAGCGCTTGGCTTGGCATCAATGCTGCCTCGCTAAGTGCCCGAAGGTTTCTGCTGCTTTATTT
>NZ_JBFTMK010000268.1:0-9945 GCF_056396965.1 Pseudomonas sp. 05N434 | reverse complement strand
ACTCTGTGGCCTCAGTCCCTGAGAAAGTCCGAACATGAACAGTAACAAGTCATGATCGGGTTGAGTGGCCACGGGTGCTTTGGCTACCCGGGGCAACGGACAATGTGCGTCGCCGTGCACGGAACTGAGGACCTGCGTGCGGGGCTGCTCCCAGGCAGCCACCGCCAAAGAAGCAACTGCCAAGGCTCCGGCTAAAAACAAACCTCGTGCAATTTCGAGTTTCATTGCGATAAGCCTTTGATAGCGCTGCCAAACGCCTTGTTATAAAAGTAGACGAGTTTTTCCCCGTCTGTATCGCTGAACGACGAGTGGCGACGCCCTTGCTTCAGGTCATGGGGCGCAGCTGCATAGTGCACTGTCATTCTGTTACCTCTTGCGTAATACATAGACCCGCCACATGGCATAGAGCGGTAAAAAATCCATTTGCCCCTGAATATGGAAACCCGCCTGCTCGAACTCCTTTTCAATCGTGGCAGCCGGTAACACAAATCGAGTCTGGTAACCTTCCTGCCCACGCATCCTCTCGGCGCGCTTGCGTTTCCAGGCCTTGAAATTGCCGTCTACCCATAGCGAAACGATCACGCTGTCGCGGGTGACACGCTCGAATTCACGCAGGATGGTCAGTCGTTGCTCGGCTTCACCGATGTGATGGAGCAGACGCATGCAGAAAATGCTGTCGACCGCGTTATCGGGCAAGGCAATGTCGAATGCAGACGTGTGCAAGGGTTGTACCCTTTTGACCACGTCGGCGGGTTGAGTGCGCATGGCAGTCTTGAGCATGGACACCGAGTTGTCGGCCCCGATGATGACACGGTTGTGCTTTTCCGCGAGCAACGGCCAGAAACGCCCGGCACCGCAGGGCAAATCGAGGACCAGGCCAGGTTCACCGGCCAACGCCAGGGCCTTTCGCGCCAGGTGTTCATCACGCCATTGGGACAGCCGGCGACCGAGCCCCACCTGGTGCTTGCGCACATTTTTCTGTGCGGGTTGATCGTCGTATTTTTCGGAGAAGCCGAGCTTTATCGGGCCAGCCATGACTGCAATCTCCTGAGCTTCTGATGACAACCACCTTAAGTTGCGGGGTGTCAGCGTCAGGTCATGCGTTGGTGAAAATTTCGTCAGGTAACCTCGGAATCATTTCAGGGTTTTACGGAGCCGATTTATTTTTCAACCCATTCACCGCTTTTTCTGACTCAACTCCACCTGGAAGCGACAACCGTTGGGCTCCATGTTCGTCAGGCTGACACTCCAGCCCTGGTTCTCGCAGATCCGTTGCACCAGCGACAGCCCCAGCCCCAAGCCCTCGCCACGCTTTTCGCTGCCGCGTACGAAAGGCTCGAACATCGCCTCGCGTTTTTCTTCCGGAATGCCCACACCACTGTCCTCGACCACGAACCCCGTATCCGTCAGGGCCAAGCGGATAAACCCATGCTCGGTGTAATGCAGCGCATTACGCAACAGGTTGCCCATCACCGCGTGCAGAAGCGTCGCGTTATAGCGAGTGTCCGGCGGGTTGCCCAACTCGACGTTCAACGTCAGGCCCTTGGCTTCGATCGGTTCGCGCCATTGGCAAAGCAACCCGTCGGCCACCTGACTGAGGCTCTGCTGGGGGCCCATGCTGGCGTCTTCATGCTGAGCGCGGGCCAGCATGAGGAAGGTCTGCACCAACTCGCGCATCTCTGCGCAAGCCCGGGCGATCCGCTCGACCTGGGCACGCCCGCGCTGATCGATGCCGGGGTTTTCCAGCAACAATTCACAGGAACTGGCCAACACCATCAATGGCGTGCGCAGTTCGTGGCTGACGTCACTGGTGAACAATCGCTCACGGGTCAACGCCTGACGCAAGCGCCCGAGGGTGGCGTCGAAGGCCACGGCCAGCTCGCCCACTTCATCGGCGGCATAATCCGGCGCCAGTGGCGGTGCCAGGCCCAACAGCTGATCGCGATGGCGTACCTGGCGGGCCAGTCGCACCACCGGCGCCATCACCTTGCGCGCCAGCACCCAGCCCAGAAATACCGCCAGCGCCAGGCTCAGTACGAACCCCACCAGCACTACGGCAAACAGCACCCGTTCACGCTCTTCGAAATCGCTCTGGTCCTGCAACAGCACGTAGCGCCGTCCGTCGACGATTTCGACCATGGCGTGATACGACAGATGGTCGCGAAAGACTTCATGAAAACCCGAGTCCAGGTGCCGCAAATCCTTGGGTAACTCAAAATCGCCCGGCCCGCCGCTGAAATAGAACAACTGGTCCGGCTCGGGGCGGTGGCTCCAGTCCGTCACGCTGTCCATCAGCAACAGGCGTTGCAAATCGCCACCCAGACCTGACGAAATCAGTTTCTCCTCCACCAGGTGCACGGTCGCGATGATGCCTATCGCGAAGGCTCCCGCGACCAATGCGCTCATCAACGCAAAGGCGATGATGATCCGTTGCGAAAGGCTCTGCTTAAACTCCATCACGGCCCTCGGCCAAGCGATAACCGACGCCGTGCACCGTGTGCAGCAGGGGTTTGGCGAACGGCTTGTCGATCACCTGGCGCAATTGATGGACGTGGCTGCGCAGGCTGTCGCTGTCCGGGCAGTCGTCGCCCCACAGGGCCTCTTCGAGAATTTCCCGGCGCAGCACGTGCGGGCTTTTCTGCATCAACACCGCCAGCAACTTCAGGCCCACCGGGTTGAGTTTCAGCAGACGGCCTTCGCGCGTCACCTCCAGGGTATCGAGGTCGTAGCTCAGATCGCCAACCTGCAAGGCACGGCGACCGCCACCCTGGGCACGGCGCATGACCGCCTCGATGCGCGCCGCCAGTTCTGACAGGGCAAAGGGTTTGATCAAGTAATCGTCGGCGCCGGATTTGAAGCCTTGCAGACGGTCGTCCAGTTGATCGCGCGCAGTGAGCATGATCACCGGCGTATCACGGCGGGCGTCTTCGCGCAGGCGTTTGCACAGGGTGTAGCCATCGATACCGGGCAGCATGATATCGAGTACGATCAAGTCGTAATGCTCGGTGGCCGCCAGGTGCAAGCCAGATAAACCGTCCTGCGCGCAATCCACGGTGTAACCTTTGAGCCCCAGATAATCGGCCAGGTTGGCCAGGATATCGCGGTTGTCTTCAACCAATAGAATTCGCATCGGCACCTCCTCCGTATACAGTAACGGCCGTCTTGGCCCGCGCAGCTTAAGGCCTAGTGTGACTCAGGGCTAGGGCGGCCGGTCGTAGAATCGATGCGCTCAACCAAATAATGGTGCTAACAAGTTTTTCACTGTTCCTGGCTGGTCATTTTTCTCCTGACCCGAAGCGTTCTCCTCCTCACTCACCTGGATGAGGCAGGCAGCGGGCTCCTGTCCGTGTTTGGCATCGGCCTGCTTTATGACCTGGGTTTCATTGCCTACGCGGCGCTGCCCATGGGCCTCTATCTGCTGCTATGCCCGCCGGCCTTGTGGCGCCGCCGTGGCCATCGCTGGTTCCTTCAGGGCCTGCTGACCGTCAGCCTGTTCGCCATGCTGTTCACGTCGGTGGCCGAATGGCTGTTCTGGGATGAGTTCGGTGTGCGTTTCAACTTTATCGCCGTCGATTACCTGGTCTACTCCGACGAAGTGCTGAATAACCTGTTGGAGTCGTACCCGATCGGCAAGCTGCTGAGCCTGCTCGCGGTGCTGGCCGTGATTCTGAGCCTTGCGCTGCGCAAATCCTTCAACGCTGCGCTGGACGCACCATTGCCTGCCATGCGCGGGCGTCTGCTGAATGCACTCGGCCTGCTGATCGTCGCGGGCCTGAGCGCGCAACTGCTCAGCCAGGATGCGCCGCGCGCTCAGGGCGGTAATGCCTATCAGAACGAACTGGCGAGCAATGGCCCGTACCAGTTCTTCGCCGCCTTTCGCAATAACGAACTGGATTACCCGCAGTTCTACAGCACCCTGCCGACCTCCGTCGTCGCGCAACAGATTCGCGCTGAACTGACCGAGCCCAACGCTCGCTTCATCGGCGAGGATCCGCAGGACATCCGCCGGATGATCGATAATCCCGGCACCGAACGAAAACCCAACATCGTGCTGGTCACCATCGAAAGCTTCAGTGCCAAGTACATGGGCAGCAATGGCGACGATCGCAACCTGACACCAAACCTCGATGCCTTGCGCAAACAAAGCCTGTACTTCAATAATTTCTACGCCACCGGCACCCGCACCGATCGCGGCCTGGAGGCCATCACCCTGGCCATTCCACCGACGCCGGGGCGCTCGATCGTCAAGCGCGTGGGTCGTGAAAGCGGTTTCGCCAGCCTCGGCCAGCAACTTGGCGCCGTGGGTTACGACAGCGTATTCGTGTATGGCGGGCGCGGTTACTTCGACAACATGAACGCGTTCTTCAGCGGCAACGGCTATCGCGTCGTCGACCAGAGCAGCGTCGATGAATCAGAGATTCACTTCAAGAACGCCTGGGGAATGGCTGACGAAGACCTCTATAACCAGACCCTGAAACTGGCCGATGCCGACTACGCCAGGCAACAGCCGTTTCTACTGCAACTGATGACCACCTCCAACCATCGCCCCTACACCTACCCGGATAACCGTATCGATATCAAATCCGGTAACGGACGCGACGGTGCGGTGAAGTACACCGACTTCGCCATTGGTCAGTTCCTCGATCAGGCGCGCAAAAAACCCTGGTTCGATAATACAATCTTCGTCTTCGTTGCCGACCACACGGCTGGCAGCGCCGGCAAAGAAGACTTGCCGATCAGCAACTATCAGATTCCGCTGTTCATCTATGCACCGAAGCTGATCGACGCTCGGGAAACCGCACAGCTGGCCAGTCAGATCGACCTTGCGCCAACGTTGCTCGGGCTGCTGAACCTGGATTACCAGTCGACGTTCTTCGGTCGCAACCTGTTGCAGGACAATCCACTGCCACCGCGAGTGGTGGTTGGCAACTATCAACATCTGGGCTTGTTCGACGGTAAGGATTTAGCGATCCTGAGCCCGCGTGAGGGTCTGCGTCGCCACGACGATGCACTGACCGACAGTCGCGAATCACAGGCAACCACAGGTGATCCGTTGATCACCCGCGCAATCACTTACTACCAAACTGCCAGTCATGGCTTCAAGCAACAGCTGCTCGGCTGGAAAGCGCCCACGGAGGGCATCCGCCAAGTCAGCGAACGTTAATCGAATGGCCCCGGGCTGATGCCCCGGGGTTTTTCCATTCATCAGGATCCACCATGTCATCAACCGCTGTCCGTCCCGTCTCCCGCCCGCTCAATTTCTGGCTGTGCCTGGGAGTGCCCGCCATTGCGGCGATCACCCTGATGCTGCTCGAGTTGACGTCCCTGGACATGGACCTTGCCAAGCTGTTCTATGATCCGGTCGCCGGTGCGTTCATCGGGCGCCACAGTTATTTCCTGGAAAACATCCTGCATGACCGGGCCAAGCAAGTGGTCATTGCCTTTTCGGTGTTCTCTATCCTCGGCTTTGTCAGTTCCTTTTTCATTGAAAGGCTCAAACCGTTCAAACGTGAAATGGGTTGCCTGGTGTTGTCTCTGGCGCTGTCAACCTCCTTTGTCACTCCGCTCAAAGCGGCAACGGCGGTGCAATGCCCATGGAGCCTGGAACAATTCGGCGGACACGAAACCTACAGCGAACTGCTGAGTCCTCGCCCGCATACCGACAAGCCAGGCCGCTGCTGGCCCGGTGGTCATGCGGCGACCGGCTTCACCCTGTTTGCGTTGTTCTTTGTGTTGCGTGACCGACGCCCACGGCTGGCACGCTATGCGTTTATCTTCGCTTTCACGTTGGGCTCGGTGTTTTCCATCGGCCGGATGATGCAGGGCGCGCACTTCTTCTCGCACAACGTGTGGACGGCGATTTTCTGCTGGCTGTTTTGCCTGGGTGCGTACTACAACATCCTGTACCGGCCGGCCTCCAAGACTGAACAGGCGAACGAGGCAAAACCGGTCAGCGCCTGAACCGACGCCATTGCGGGCAAGCCCTGCTCCCACAGGTTTACGCAATCCACTGTGGGATCGTGGCTTGCCCGCGATGGATGGCCGCGACGCGATCTGCGGACCTACCAAAATGAAGGCAATAAAAAGCCCCGCCTGCTCGACGCAGGCGGGGCTTTTTTATAGGGGTAAGGCTGGCTTACATCATGCCGCCCATGCCACCCATACCGCCCATGTCTGGCATACCGCCGCCAGCTGCACCGTCTTTCTTCGGTGCTTCGGCAACAGCGGCCTCGGTGGTCAGGATCAGACCGCCAATCGAGGATGCAGCTTGCAGAGCCGAACGGGTCACCTTGGTTGGGTCCAGGATGCCCATTTCGATCATGTCGCCGTATTCGCTGGTGGCAGCGTTGTAACCGAAGTTACCCGCGCCTTGCTTGACCTTGTCGACAACCACGCTTGGCTCGTCGCCGGAGTTGGCAACGATCTGACGCAGTGGCGCTTCAACCGCACGACGCAGAACAGCGATACCGACGTCCTGATCGGCGTTGTCGCCTTTCAGTTCGCTGATGGCTTGCAGGGCACGGATCAGTGCCACGCCGCCGCCAGGTACCACGCCTTCTTCAACGGCTGCACGGGTAGCGTGCAGGGCGTCTTCAACGCGGGCTTTCTTCTCTTTCATTTCAACTTCGGAACCAGCGCCGACCTTGATCACTGCAACGCCGCCGGACAGTTTGGCCAGGCGCTCTTGCAGTTTTTCACGGTCGTAGTCGGACGAAGTGTCGGCCACTTGTTGACGGATCTGGGTCACGCGAGCCTGGATATCAGCCTCAACGCCGGCGCCGTCGATCACGGTGGTGTTTTCTTTGGACAGGATCACGCGCTTGGCATTACCCAGGTGTTCCAGGGTAGTGCTTTCCAGGCTCAGGCCGATCTCTTCGGAGATCACGGTACCGCCGGTCAGAACAGCGATGTCCTGCAGCATGGCCTTGCGACGGTCGCCGAAGCCTGGAGCCTTGACGGCTGCGACTTTAACGATGCCACGCATGTTGTTCACAACCAGAGTCGCCAGGGCTTCGCCTTCAACGTCTTCGGCCACGATCAGCAGTGGACGGCCGGCTTTGGCAACGGCTTCCAGTACTGGCAGCATTTCGCGGATGTTCGAGATCTTTTTGTCGACCAGCAGGATCAGCGGACCATCCAGCTCGGCAGTCATGGTCTCTGGCTTGTTGACGAAGTACGGGGACAGGTAGCCACGGTCGAACTGCATGCCTTCAACAACCGACAGTTCGTTTTCCAGGCCCGAGCCTTCTTCAACGGTGATCACGCCTTCTTTACCGACTTTTTCCATGGCTTCGGCAATGATGTCGCCGATGGAGTTGTCGGAGTTGGCCGAGATGGTACCTACCTGAGCGATTGCCTTGGTGTCAGCGCAAGGCTTGGACAGGGCTTTCAGTTCCTTGACGATCGCGATGGTCGCTTTGTCGATACCGCGCTTCAGGTCCATCGGGTTCATGCCGGCAGCGACGGCTTTCAGGCCTTCGTTGACGATCGACTGAGCCAGAACGGTAGCGGTGGTGGTACCGTCGCCTGCGTCATCGTTGGCACGGGAGGCAACGTCTTTGACCAGCTGCGCGCCCATGTTTTCGAAGCGGTCTTCGAGTTCGATTTCTTTGGCTACGGAAACGCCGTCCTTGGTGATGGTCGGAGCGCCGAAGCTCTTCTCGATGATCACGTTACGGCCTTTCGGGCCCAGGGTCGCTTTTACTGCGTCAGCCAGAACGTTGACACCGGTGAGCATTTTCTTGCGGGCGGAGTCGCCGAATTTAACTTCTTTAGCAGCCATGATCGATATTCCTTAAATACTTTGTAGTAGCGGGAAAATGAGCGGGGAATCAGCCTTCGACAACAGCGAGAATCTCGTTCTCAGCCATGATCACCAGGTCTTCGCCATCGACTTTCACAGTGTTGCTGCCGGAGTACGGGCCGAACACCACCTTGTCACCCACTTTCACGGACAGTGCACGCACTTCGCCGTTGTCCAGCACTTTGCCTGGGCCTACAGCTAGGACTTCACCCTGGTTTGGCTTCTCAGCAGCCGAACCTGGCAGGACGATACCGCCAGCGGTTTTCTTTTCTTCTTCGCTGCGACGGATAACGACGCGGTCATGCAGAGGACGAAGCTTCATTGTCGATCTCTCCTAATTGTGGTTTTCATCGGCCGGTGTAGTCCCGGCGGGTTTAACAAATCCGGCGGCGCCGGGTGCGGTTCGTCGAGCGAACCGCGGAAGTCTGTCTGGCGCAATTGCCAGAAACCTTGCGGTGACCGTTACATAAGGGCGCGCGAGCCTATTTCAAGGGCCGAGAGCGAAATTTTTACGTCGATACCCTGAAAATGAACACGGCACCCAAAGGTGCCGTGTCGATGGACATGTTACTTGGAGTCGCGGTGTTCGAACTCGCCTTCGATCACGTTAGGCTCACGGCCCAACGGCTGACGTGGAGCAGGACCGCCCCGCGGCTGAAGGTCATCGGCAAACGCACGCTGGCGCATCGCTTGTTCCTCGGCGCGCTGGCGCATTTTATTGGCCAGCAGTTGACGAGAGATCGGCAGCAACATAATCAGACCCAGCACGTCGGTGACGAAGCCCGGCAGAATCAACAGCCCCCCCGCCAGGGCCAGCATCAGGCCTTCGAGCATGGTCTGGGCCGGCAACTCGCCGCGGCTCAGGCTTTCACGAGCGCGCAGCGCAGTAGCCAGACCGGCGATACGCAGCACGAACATGCCGAGCATCGAGCCGAGAATGATCAGCAGCAGGGCCGGGAAAAACCCGATCGCTGCGCTGACCTTGACGAATACGAACAGCTCCAACACCGGAAACAGTACAAAGAGCAACAAAAAAGGGCGCATCAAATGGTTCCTCAACGCAAGTAAGCCTTGCCAGTCTTCCTTAGATGACGTCGCCGTTTCGTGAATTCAAGCATCGGCCACTTGATTTTTCGGCCAATGTTCGGCGTGAGCCAGGAAAACCAAGGCTTCCCGGACTTGTGTCGGCGTATTACAAGGCGCTTGAAACGGCAGCCAGTAAAGCCCCTGGCCGATGCGCAAGTGCATGCCTTCGCTGTCGATGCCGACCAATTGCGCCGGCACGGTTTTCGGCAGGCCCGCCAAGTCGACATAGTGGGCGATGGCTTTGGCGTGATCGGCATTCATGTGCTCGACCATGCTCACTTCGGCCTTGCCGGCGAACGGGTTGGCGAGGGTCAGTTGGTCGACCCAGTGAATCGCGCCGAAGCCGCCGATGTAACGGTGGCGTACCGGTTTGAGCACCCAGAAATCGAAATCGTGGGCCTTGTGATAGTTCTGCGAATCCGGGAAATAGCGGTAGTAACGCTCGGCTGCCGCTTCGATGGCTGCGGTGTCCTCGAGCTTTTCTCCTTCGGCCAGGTAGGTCAGCCGACCAACGGCTTGCACGTCTTCGGCCTCGCGCTCACCCACCAGCAGCGAGCATTTCGGATCCTTCAGCAGGTTGTGAGTGTGCTGAGCGATGCGGCTGATAAGGATCAGCGGCCGGCCCTGTTCGTCCAGACAGTACGGAACCACGGAGCCAAACGGGAAACCGGGCATCGCTTTGGAGTGCGTCGAGAGCACTCCACGGTATTCCTTGAGAAGCAATTCTCGGGCATGCTTAGCCACTACAACGCTCAATTTATGACTCCTTATATAGATTCCGTCGAAAAAACGGACAGGCGTCTGGGTGAAAGTTCCAGTACGCCACAGGGGCAGTTCTCATGTGCAGCCAGGCCACATCAGGCTCAGATCGAGAGGCCCTCTAGAAGGAGAAACACTCCGATCGGCTATGGGGCTATGCGAATGCAACTCACTGACAAAGTAATCATTATCACCGGCGGTTGCCAGGGTTTAGGCCGTTCCATGGCCGAGTATCTTGCAGGTCGTGGCGCCAAGCTGGCCCTGGTGGACCTGAACCAGGAAAAACTCGACGCCGC
>NZ_JBFTMK010000267.1:0-6691 GCF_056396965.1 Pseudomonas sp. 05N434 | reverse complement strand
CCTGTTCAACCTGCCGCTGGCCCAGCGCAAATCCCTGGCACTGGAAGTCGGCATGCAGAACTCCGGTCTGGGTGCGGCACTGGCCAGTGCGCACTTCTCGCCGCTGGCGGCGGTGCCGAGCGCGCTGTTCAGCGTCTGGCACAACATTTCCGGGGCCCTGCTCTCCACCTATTTCCGTCGCATGAGCGAAAAAGAGGATCGGAAAATCGCTGCTCAGCAAGTGGCTGACTGATCCGAAAACTTGATCCTCGGGTTAATGATGGGCACTCTATCGCGCAACGCGGGGACGACCTCGCGGCTCGATCGAGTGCTTAATCCGGGGACGACCCCATCCATCGATGGAGGTCTTCCATGTCCTGGATCATTCTGTTTTTCGCCGGCCTGTTCGAAGTCGGCTGGGCCGTTGGCCTGAAATACACCGACGGCTTCAGCCGCCCTCTTCCCACCGCATTGACCGTTGCCGCCATGGCGATCAGCCTTGGCCTGCTGGGCCTTGCCATGAAGGAATTGCCGCTGGGCACGGCCTATGCAATCTGGACCGGCGTGGGTGCAGTGGGCACGGTGATCGCCGGGATCATTCTGTTTGGTGAATCCATGGCACTGTTTCGGTTGGCCAGTGTGGCACTGATCATTACCGGGTTGGTTGGGCTCAAGGTCAGCGCTTAGGCCACTGACGTCATCGCGGGCAAGCCCGCGATGACGCCCGCAAAGTCACCAACTATCTAACGGCGCCACGCAAATCCCCCACCAACGCCTGCAACTTCGCTGGCTCAGCCACCTCAACAGCCACCGCCGGCCCTGCCACCAAGGTCACCCGCGACCATAACCGACGGAACAAGCCCTTGTTCGGATCGCGGCTGAAGAAACTCCCCCACAACCCCTGCAACGCCAGCGGAATCACCGGCACCGGTGTTTCTTCGAGAATCCGCGTCAGCCCGCCCTTGAACTCGTTGATCTCGCCATCAGCGGTCAACTTGCCTTCGGGGAAAATACACACCAGCTCGCCATCCTTCAGATACTGGGCAATGCGGGTGAAGGCTTTTTCGTAGATTTGAATGTCTTCCTGACGCCCGGCGATCGGAATCGTGCCGGCCGTGCGGAAGATGAAATTCAGCACCGGCAGGTTGTAGATTTTGTAATACATCACAAAACGAATCGGCCGACGCACCGCGCCACCAATCAGCAACGCATCGACGAACGACACATGGTTACAAACCAGCAGTGCCGGGCCCTCATCAGGAATCAACTCCAGGTTGCGATGCTCGACGCGGTACATGGAATGGCCGAGCAGCCAGATCATGAAACGCATGCTGAACTCGGGGACGATTTTGAAGATGTACGCGTTGACGCCGATGTTCAGCAGCGACACCACCAGGAACAGCTGCGGGATCGACAGCTTGGCGATGCTCAGCAAGACGATCGACACAATCGCCGATACCACCATGAACAGGGCGTTGAGAATGTTGTTGGCGGCGATCACGCGGGCCCGTTCGTTCTCGACGGTGCGGGACTGGATCAGCGCATACAGCGGCACGATGTAGAAACCGCCGAAGACCCCAAGCCCGAGGATGTCGATCAACACCAGCCAGGTGTGACCGAACCCGAGGATTTCGAGCCAGCCATGGCCGGCAACGCTGTCCGGAATTCCGCCGGAATGCCACCACAGCAACAGGCCAAATACGGTCAGGCCGAATGAGCCGAACGGCACCAGACCGATCTCGACTTTGCGCCCGGAGAGTTTCTCGCAAAGCATCGAACCCAGTGCAATACCGACCGAGAACACGGTAAGAATCAGCGTCACCACGGTCTCGTCGCCGTGCATCCATTCCTTGGCATACGCCGGGATTTGCGTCAGATAAATCGCCCCGACAAACCAGAACCATGAGTTGCCGACGATCGAACGCGAGACCGCAGGGGTTTGCCCCAGGCCCAGCTTCAACGTGGCCCAGGACTGGCTGAAGATATTCCAGTTCAGGCGCATTTGCGGCGATGCCGCCGCAGCTCGGGGAATGTTGCGGCTGGCCAGATAACCGAGCACCGCAATGCCGATGATTGCCGTGGACACCACCGGCGCGTAGTTGCTGGCGGACATCATGATGCCGGCGCCAATCGTCCCGGCGAGAATTGCCAGGAAGGTGCCCATTTCCACCAACCCGTTGCCACCCACCAGCTCTTCTTCGCGCAAGGCCTGCGGCAGGATCGAGTACTTCACCGGCCCGAACAGCGCCGAGTGGGTGCCCATGGCAAACAGCRCCAACAGCATCAGCGACAGGTGATCGAACATGAAACCGACCGCGCCCACCGTCATGATGACGATTTCCCCGAGCTTGATCAGACGGATCAGCGCGTCCTTGGCGAACTTCTCCCCGAACTGCCCGGCCAGGGCCGAGAACAGGAAGAACGGCAGGATAAACAGCAGCGCACACAGGTTGACCCAGATCGAACGGTCACCCTCGATGGTCAGCTTGTACAGAATGGCTAGGATCAGCGACTGCTTGAAGATGTTGTCGTTAAAGGCCCCAAGGGACTGCGTGACAAAAAAAGGCAGGAAGCGCCGAGTGCGAAGCAAGGTGAACTGCGAGGGGTGACTCATCTTCCATGTGTCCCTGATTTTTTTGGTAGAGGGTGGCGTGGATACTGTTATTGGAATGTCGAACGTCGATCCAGGCCACACACATTACCTAATCTTTGCCGGTTATTTCTTTAATCCTGCGATGCACGGTGAGACAAACAGTTCGCCCTTCCACGCGCCCTGCACCGTGCGTTTGGCGACAATCAGCCACATCACCGCCAGCATGGCCACCAACACGCAACCAAAGACACTGAAAAACGTCAGGTTCAAGGTGCTGGCCAGTTTCAGCGTAGTCAGGGAATAGACACCCAGCGGGAACGTGAAACCCCACCAGCCGAGATTGAACGGGATACCGGCGCGCAAGTAACGCACGGTGATCAGCAGTGCTATCAGCATCCACCAAAGCCCGAAGCCCCACAGCGTGATCCCGGCCACCAGCCCAAGGCCCTCAGCTATTTCACCGATCCCCGGCAGACCATTGGCGGCAAAGATCGCCGGCGCGTCGGCACCCATCAACAACATGCCCAGCGCACCCGTGCCAATCGGCCCAAGCGCCAGCCAGCTCGAGGCGGCCATGTTTTCGTGGGGCAATTTATGCAACGCCATGCGCAGCAACAGGATGGTCAGAATGCTGAACGCCACCGGCAGGGAAAAAGCCCAAAGCACGTAGCTGGTCACCAGCACCACTAACTGCGAATGAGCATCGGCGAGGTGCGGCGCCAGCAAGCCACCACTGGCAGCCGCCACTTCCGCCGCCACCACCGGCAACAGCCAGACAGYGGTCATCTGGTCGATGCTGTGCTCCTGACGGGTGAACATCATGTAGGGAATCAGTACGCCGCAGGCCAGCGACATCGCCACGTCCAGCCACCACAGCACTTCGGCGACATGAATCACACCGTCGCCCCAGCGCGGCAGGCCGAACAACAGAAAGCCATTAATGATGGTCGCAAGGCCCATGGGAATGGTGCCGAAAAACATCGAAACCGTGGAGTGGCCGAAAATCCGCCGCGCTTCGTCGAAGAACATGACCCAACGCGCGGCATACATGGCCGTGAACAACACAAACAGGCCAATATTTAATAACCACAAGCCTTCGGCCAATGCATGCAGACCGGGAGTCGACACCGGCAGTTGCGCAAGCGCAAGCGCCAATACACCAGTGCCCATGGTCGCCGCGAACCAGTTCGGGGTGAATTGGCGGATGGCTTCTCTTGGGTGCTGCAGATGACTGAACGGCTTGATACCGGGTTTAACGCTACGGGTGCAGGTCATGGCGAACTCCTGTCCTCTAATGAGGGAGGCGCTCATGATAGATCCGAATAGAATATCGATATAACGGGTAATATCTCTAACTGTTATCTGTTTTGCAGATATAGCATCAGACGCTGCCTTCAGTCTCGATCACCAATATCCTCGCCACGCCCTGCGGATGAGCCACATGTTCGGTGCCCACCGAGGCATAGAAAATATCGCCGACCTCCAGCAGGGTTTCCTTTTCGAGGCCTGCTTCGCGATAACGCATCTGCACCTGACCGTCGAGCACCACGAACACTTCCTGGCCATCGTTGACGTGCCATTTATACGGCTGATCGGTCCAGTGCAAACGGGTGGTGATACCGTTCATGCTGGCGATGTCCAGCGCCGCCCAGGCGCGGTCACCGGTGAAGGATTTGCTGCGGATGATCTTCATGGGTCGGTCCGTCGAAATGAATGGCGGTGCCAAGGCTAACGGTCATCTGACATCGACGCCACAGACTTTGACAGACCGCTCACGAAGCAACCCGATCAGCGCACCGAGCGACAGGATGATCAGTACCGCGCCGTAACCGTCGGTGGTCGCCACCAGCCCAAAGCTGCGGGTCAGATTACCGGCCAGCAACGACGGCAAGCAGAACGCCAGATAACTGAGCACATAAAACGCCGACATCAACCCGGCCCGCTCATGAGGCAAGGCCAGCGGCACGATGCTGCGCAAGGCGCCAAGGAAACCCGTACCGAATCCGCTGCCCGCCACCAGCGTGCCGAAGAAAAACAATGGCAGGCTGGCGCTGTGGACCGCCAGCAGAATCAGCGCAACGCCTGCGGGCAGCAAGCTCGCGCCCAGCAGCAAGACCTTGTCGGCCGGCCGATTGCGCAAGGCGTAGATCATCGAGGCACCGGTCACCGTCAACACGGCCACCGTCGCACCGCCAATCAGGTTCGACGTGGACCCGGTGGCTGTCCGCACCAGGGACGGCGCCAGGGAGGCGAAAAAGCCGCCGAGCGCCCACACCGCGAGGTCTATCGGCAGCACCCGCCACAACATTCGCCGCGCCTGAATCGGCACATGCAGGGTCGGGCGGAGCGAGGCCCAGGCACCCGGTTGTCGACTGACGCTTTCCGGCAGGCGCCAGACGTACAGCGCTTGCATCAAAAACAGCGCGAACAACACCCAATAGGTCAATTGCAGCGGCAGGGGCGCAAACTCGGCCAATAATCCGCAACCCATGGCCCCCAGCGYCATGCCCAGCAACGGCGCGACACTGTTGACCATCGGCCCTTGCTGGCGATCGGTGTCCAGCAACGCCGCACTCAAGACGGCGGTGGCCATTCCCGTCGCAAAACCCTGAAGTACTCGCGCACCGATCAACCAGGCGACGCTGTCGGCGTTGATGAACAGCAACATCGCCAGCATATTCAGCAACACGGCGGTAAAAATCACCGGTTTGCGCCCCAGATAATCCGACAGCGAACCGACCGTGAGCAGCGCCGCCAGCAAGCTGAGGGCGTAGACACCGAAAATAAGGGTCAGGGTCGCGGCCGAGAACTGCAGGTGCTCCTGATAGAGGTGATACAACGGGGTCGGCGCGGTGGAAGCGGCGAGAAAACTGAGTAAGGTGATCGCCAGAAACCACAGGCTGGAACGATTTGTCGCTGGAAGAGACATGAGCACACTCCGCAAAARCTAATTTTTTGCTTTTGCGGAGTCTGCTACTGGTCAGCGCTTAAAGCAAATTCTTTGTGTTAAGGTCCGCCGCATGGCTATTAAAGAAGGTTTACGCCCTGGTGGCAGAAGTGCCAGGGTTCAAGAGTCGATTCATTCGGCTGTCCGCGCGCTCCTTGAAGAGCAGGATCGGGCGACCCTGACCGTGCCGCAAATCGCTGCCCGGGCCGGGGTGACGCCGTCGACCATTTATCGGCGCTGGGGTGATCTGTCTGCACTGCTGGCCGATGTCGCCCTCGCCCGCATGCGCCCCGACAGTGAGCCGGCCAATACCGGCAGCCTGCGCGGGGACGTGCGGGCCTGGGCGGAGCAATATCTGGACGAAATGAGTTCCGAACCCGGGCGCAACATGATGCGCGACGTGCAATCCAGCGCCACGCCGGGCTATTGCGTGACGATCATTGGCGGGCAGTTGCAGACGATTCTGGATCGCTATCCCGATCAATCACGGCCAAGTGTCGACCGGTTGATCAATATGGTGGTGGCACCGACGGTGTTTCGCATCCTGTTTGCGGCGCAGGCGCTGGAGGTTGAAGAGTTGCATCGGCTGATCGATATTGCGTTGAGTCAGTAACGCCGCGAAGAGACCCGAAAAGACACCAAAGATCCAACTGACTCCCAACCTGCGACACCCCGCCACGCCACGACCTTGGTCGACACTGACTAACTCAGGCGGTCATGCGAGACTGTCTGGATCGGGCGCAGTCCCGGATGTCTTTTGTCTGGAGTTCCCATGTCGCTGTCCACCGGGCTGATCGCCATTGTCGCCCTGGCCTATATGGCCATCCTGTTCGCCATCGCCTTTTACGGCGACCGTCGCAGCACGCCGCTGCCGCCACGGGTGCGTGCCTGGGTGTACAGCCTGTCGCTGGCGGTTTATTGCACCAGCTGGACGTTCTTTGGCGCCGTGGGCCAGGCAGCCGAACAACTCTGGTCCTTCCTGCCGATCTACCTCGGGCCGATCCTGCTGCTGGTGTGCGCGCCGTGGGTCCTGCAAAAAATGGTGATGATCAGCAAGCAGGAGAACATCACCTCCATCGCCGACTTCATCGCCGCCCGTTACGGTAAATCCCAGTCCCTGGCGGTAGTCGTCGCGCTGATCTGCCTGGTCGGCGTGCTGCCCTACATTGCCT